>CAZLRM010000229.1:0-3106 GCA_964561895.1 uncultured Christensenellaceae bacterium
CCATAGCGAAGCGTATGCGCGGCGCGATCCGCGCACTGTTCCCCGGCGTTCCCAAGGACAGCGCAGCAAGCGGTTATATTACATTAAACCTTGTCGCCAACATGCTGGGTATGGGCAATGCCGCGACGCCGTTTGGCCTGAAAGCGATGAAGGAGCTGCAAGCGCTCAATCCCGATAAGGAATGCGCGTCGCACGCAATGTGCATGCTGCTCATCATCAACGCTTCGGCGGTGCAGCTGATTCCAATGACGGTGATCGCGCTGCGCAGCGCGGCGGGCAGCGCCGCGCCCGCCGAGATCGTCGTGACTTCGCTGATCGCTACCACGGCGAATACGGCAGTGGCGATTATTGCCGCGAAAATATTCAAGGGCTTTTCAAAATGCAGGTGATCACATACATTTCGGCGGCGTTTGTACCCGCTTTTATCGCGCTCATCGTGGTATACGGCGCGGTCAAAAAGGTGAACGTATACGATTCTTTCGTAAAGGGCGCGAAGCAGGGATTTTCCACAGTGGTTCGCATTTTGCCCTATGTGGTAGGCTTCGTGTTCGCGATACAGATATTTACCGCTGCGGGCTGCTTCGATTATATCGCTACCGCGCTGGCCCCGATACTGAAGCCGGCGGGCATACCACCCGAGATACTGCCGCTGTTTCTGATGCAGCCGTTCTCGGGCAGCGCCTCTATCGCGATGCTGACTTCGCTGTACAGCCGATACGGCCCGGATAGCTTTATCGGGCGCGTATCCAGCACGATGATGGGCTCCTCCGAGACGATATTCTATACCGTTTCGCTCTATTACGGCAGCGTGGGAGTCAAGAAAACGCGCTATACGATCCCCGCCGCCATCATCAGCGCCGTCGCGGGGCTCATCGCAAGCGTGCTCATATGCAGGCTCATGTTCCCGTCGTAACGTTTTGACTTTCTCCCGCGAAAAACGTAATATAAAGGAAAAAGCGCAGGGGGGGTCATATGGATATCTTTGAAACGCTCGAGGCAGCCGCAAACCCCGAGAAGGCGATCGCGATGTCCGCCTATCTTAAAGACCAGTTTGCCTTCTTAGGCATACAGAAGCCCGGGCGCGAAGCGCTCACGAAGGATTTTCTGAAACAGAAGAAGAAAGAGCCCGTTGATTGGGATTTTGTCGATGCTTGCTATGATAAACCGCAGCGCGAGTTCCAGTACCTCGCCGTAGATTACGTGCTGCACATGAAAGACAGGCTGCCGCCCGAAGACATCGCGCGCATTGAAGCGCTCATCACGCGCCGCTCGTGGTGGGATACGGTGGATATGTTCAACATCCCTTTGGGCGTCATGTCACTGAAGTATCCGCAGGTAAAGGAAACGCTGAGGCGCTGGATGACAAGCGATAACCTGTGGCTTCGGCGCATGTCGGTCATATTCCAGCTGCATTTGAAGGACAAAACGGATACGGCCTTTCTGGCCGAAGCGATTGAAAACAATCTTAAGTCAAAGGAATTCTTCATCAACAAGGCCATAGGCTGGGCGCTGCGTGAGTATTCCAAGACCGACACTGAATGGGTGCGCGCATTTTTGGCCTCGCACGCGCTCGCGCCGCTGAGCGTGCGCGAAGCGGGGAAGTATCTCTGATCGCAGTGATTTTGACAATGTAAATTCTACTATGATAATATAAATACAACACGTAATGAAAGGGTATTATCCGCTTGCTTAATCCAATTCATCGCTAACCTCCAAATGACAAAGGGTAACGGCTGCTATCAGGCGCAGCGTTCGTTTTTGTTGTACATTGGAATAACAGCGGGATCGGAAAAGTTGTGTGATGATGCCTTGCCGCAGACGCACACTCTTCGGATGTGTTTTTTCATGCAGTCTTTTCAAACCCAAACTAAATAAAACGATAGAATTGAGGTTTAATATATGTTTGACATACGAAAAATCCAAGAGCAAACTATTTTCGGCGCAGTAAAAGCTGCGAGCGATGAAGAAACAGCGGCGAAAATCTTATATGGAGAGCACGGAACGGCGTCGTCAGAGGATAACGCCGCATGGGCAAAATCCACAATGAAAAGGCTGGAGGACAGCTTCGACAGATCCGCCGTAAAACAGATCAGAATGAGATGTCAATGCGGATATGCGATGGATGAAAAGCTGGCACTGGTGAAAGAGCTGATGGCCTCAGCATCCAGCCTGGAGGAATTTGCGGGCTTCGACAAGGCGAAGGCGGCGGGACTGTACTGTGCAGATGGGGAGTTGTACCTGCAGTTTGCGTTTTGCCCCTGCCCGATGCTGGCTGATGTAGACAGGTTGGATACCGTTACCTGGTGCCTGTGCACAACGGGGTACAGCAAGGTTCTTTTTGAAAAAGCATTTGGCTGTGAAGTCGATGTAACGCTTCTGAAAAGCATTAAGGCGGGCGACGATATCTGCCTGATGAAGATCATTCCCCGCAGCCCGGTTTGGAAATAGGGGGTAATCGATTTTTCGAAAATTTTCCGATATGCTAAGGGGCAGTTTTTACTGCCCCCTGTTCGTGTGCATAAGACCCGCTCCGGGCAATGATGTTGTGTTTACTTGCCGTAATACGCTTTCTTGTATATCTCCGCAAGTTCCGTGACGAGCGGGTAACGCGGGTTGGCCGTAGTGCACTGATCCTCAAACGCGTGTTCCGCAAGCGAAGGCAGCTTCTTCATGAAGTCCTTCTCGTTTACGCCGCATTCCGCAATCGTCATGGGCATTTTAAGGTCGGTCATGAGGCTGCGCACCTCGCGAATCAGCGAGCTTACCTGCTCTTCCTTAGTTGCTCCGCCAAAGCCCAGGTACCGCGCGATCTGCGCGTAGCGCTCGTCCGCGACGAACTTGCCGTACTTGGGGAATATCGCAAACTTAGCGGGGAGCTGTGCGTTGTATTCGATCACGTACGGCAGCAGCACTGCGTTGGCACGCCCGTGCGGTATGTGGTATTCCCCGCCCAACTTGTGTGCGAGCGAGTGGTTGATGCCAAGGAAAGCGTTTGTGAACGCCATGCCCGCGATACACGAAGCGTTATGCATCTTCTCGCGCGCGAGTGTATCACCCGGATCGTTGTACGAACGCCGCAGGTACTTGAACACCAGCTCGATGGCCT
>CAZLRM010000230.1:0-3094 GCA_964561895.1 uncultured Christensenellaceae bacterium
AAAATGCCGCAAACCGTCGTGGTCGGCGTATCCGGGGGCATCGCGGCGTATAAATCTGCCTATCTTGTAAGCGCGCTGAAAAAACGCTGCAGCGTTCACGTTATCATGACTGAAAACGCGCTGAAATTTGTAAGCGCGCTGACGTTTGAAACGCTTTCCGGAAACGCCGTAATTACAGGTACATTCGACAGGACGCAGGAATTTGACGTCAAACACGTTTCGCTGGCTCAAGAAGCGGACGTATTTATTGTCGCGCCCGCAACCGCCAATGTAATGGCTAAAGCGGCATCCGGAATCTCGGACGATATGCTCACCACCACGCTCCTCGCTGCGAAATGCCCCGTGATATTCGCACCCGCGATGAATACCGCGATGTACGAAGACGAGGCCACAAAGGAAAACATTCGCGTTTTGAAAGAGCGTGGATATTACGTTATGGATACGGGCGAGGGCCCGCTTGCCTGCGGCGATATAGGCGCGGGGCGCATGAGGGAGCCGGATGAGATTATATCGTATATGGACAAGGTGCTGCGCTCGCTACATGAGCTTTCCGGTGTCCGCATACTCATATCCGCAGGGCCTACAAGGGAAATGATCGACCCGGTGCGGTTTTTATCCAACAGATCCACCGGCAGAATGGGCTATGCGCTGGCGCAGGCCGCGATTGATGCGGGTGCGGACGTGACGATTGTAACCGGTCCGGTGGAGATCAAAGCGCCTGTTAAAGCGCGCCGCGTGGACGTCGTGTCGGCGGCTGATATGGCGGACGCGATGCTATCGCTGGCGCCCGAAGCGGATATCGTCATCATGGCGGCAGCGGTCGCAGACTACACGCCCAAGGCATACAGCGCTCAGAAGATCAAAAAAGGCGATGCCGGCATGAGCGTCGGGTTGGTGCGAACCAAAGATATATTAAAGGAACTCGGCGAAACTAAAAAGCCTGGGCAGCTGCTTATGGGTTTTGCCGCAGAAACCCAGCAGCTCGAAGAGAACGCCCAACATAAGCTGAAGCGCAAGAACCTCGATATCATCGCGCTCAATGATGTATCACGCCCGGGTGAGGGTTTCGGCTCGGACCGTAACAATATCAAGCTTTTTTTCAGCGACGGCACTGAAGAGGATCTCGGCAGTGCGGACAAGCTCGCGCTGGCAAAGCGCATCATCGCACTCGCGGCGAAGCGCTTCCGTGCGCTTTGAGGCAGGCAATGTACGCAAAGGTGATCGTCGATATCGCACATTCCAGCGTGGACCGGGTTTTTGAATACTCCGTGCCGCAAGAACTGGTGCTGAGCCCCGGCTTTCGCGTGCGCGTGCCGTTCGGCAAAGGCAACGCGCTTAAAGAAGGCTATGTACTGTCGCTGTCAGAAAACTGCGAATATGACGAAAGCCTGATTAAACCCGTTCATTCCGTGATCTCCGGGTTCGCGTTACTGACGACAGTACAGATCAAACTGGCGCAGATGATACGGCGGTATTATCACACGACGCTTGCCAGCGCGCTGCGGCTGATGTTTCCCGCGGAACTGCGCGGAGAACGTATCAAGGATTATTATGAACGCGAGTTTACCTGCGCGCTGAAAGACGAAGAGCTGAATAGCGCTATGGAAGCGCTCGCAAGAGCGCCCAAGCAAAAGGCTGTGCTGCAAGCCGTATCAAGCGGAACGATCACCGCTAACGCGCTTGAGAAACAACTTCCCGGCAGCGCGTCCGCGTGCGAAGCGTTGATCAAAAAAGGAATCATACAGGTACGCAAGAAGGAAGCTTTTCGCCTGCAAAAGCGCAGCGCCAAGATAGAACCGGATTATACGCTCACAGAGGATCAGCAAAGCGCAGTTGATATCATTACCTCCGCTGCGGGCAAATATCTGCTGCATGGCGTGACGGGCAGCGGCAAGACCGAGGTGTATATCCGCATCGTTCGGGACTGCCTCGCCAAGGGCAAGACTGCGATCGTACTGGTGCCCGAAATATCGCTGACGCCTCAGCTTGTGGAGATGTTCGAGAGGCGTATCGGCGAGGAGATTGCCGTATATCATTCTACGCTGTCGGCGGGCGAACGCTACGACGAATGGAAACGCATGGTATCGGGCTGTGCGCGTGTCGTAGTGGGTGCGCGCAGCGCGGTATTTGCTCCGCTAAAGGATGTCGGCGCAATCATCATTGACGAGGAGCATGAAACGAGTTACCGTTCCGACTCGCACCCTAAGTATACCGCGCATGAAATCGCGCGCATGCGTGCCAATATTGAAAACGCGTCGCTGGTGTTTGCCTCCGCAACGCCCTCTGTGGAGAGCTATATCAAAGCAAAGAACGGCATCTACAGGCTCGTGGAGATGCCCAGCCGGCTTTTCGGGCTGAAGCTGCCAAGCGTTCAGGTCGTCGATATGCGCGAAGAGGTATTGCGCGGCAACCGCACCATATTTTCCGCGGATTTATATGATGGAATCAGGGAAACTCTGGGCTCGGGACGGCAGGTGATGCTGTTTGTAAACCGGCGCGGGTACTCCGCTTTCGTCATGTGCCGCGGATGCGGCTATGTGGAGTATTGTGACGATTGCGCAGTCACAATGACCTATCATGCAAGTGCGGGTGCGCTTGTATGCCACTACTGCGGACGCAAAAGGCCGCTGCGCTTAGTATGCCCGATATGCAATAGGCCATACTTAAAGCAGTTTGGCGTAGGTACGCAACAAGTGGAAGCATATACGAAATCGTGCTTTCCGGAAGCGCGTGTGCTGCGCATGGACCTTGACACGACGCGCGGCAAGGACGCGCACAGAGAGATATACGCGCAATTTAAAACGGGCGGCGCGGATATATTAATCGGTACGCAGATGATCGCAAAGGGCTTTGATTTTGAAAATGTAAAGCTTGTCGGTGTGGTCAGTGCAGACAGCTCGCTCTATATACCGGATTACCGCAGCCCCGAAAAAACATTTCAGCTTCTGGAGCAGGTAGCCGGACGTGCGGGGCGCAAAGACCCGGGGCTGGTGATTGTGCAGACGTATTCGCCGGAGCACTATGCGGTTAGGCGCGCATGCGATCACGATTTTTCCGGCTTTTTCAATGAGGAGATGGCTGTTAGGCGAAGCGC
>CAZLRM010000231.1:0-3085 GCA_964561895.1 uncultured Christensenellaceae bacterium
GGCAGGCGGTGGACCTCGTGATGCGCCTGAACCCCGACCTCTTTATTATCGATCTTATCATGCCGATACTGGACGGCTTTGCGGTTTTGGAGGAGCTCTCAAAAGCAGGGTACTCAAAAAGCATGCGCACCGTGATGACCTCCGCGGTAGGCTTGGATTTCATACTGAAAAAGGCGGAGTCCTTTGATATCGACTATATTCTTTTAAAGCCGTTTGAAAAGGAAGTATTCGTGAAACGCGTATTGGAATTGATGGAATACCGCGGCGGTATTAAAAATATCCCGCGCGTATCCGATCCGCGTGATATCATAACAAACCATATAAAGAAAGTGGGTATTACCGCAAACGTCAAGGGGTATCATTATCTGCGCGATGCAATACTGCTTGTGCATAATGATTTTGAACTTATGAGCCGGCTCACGACAGGGCTGTATGTTACCGTTGCTGAAAAGTATCAATCTACGCCTCAGCGTGTGGAACGTGCAATGCGCCACGCGATTGAAACGGCATGGAACCGCGGCGACATTCGCGTGCTGGAAGACTTTTTTGGTTATACAATACACGACAGTAAGGGAAAGCCCACCAACGGCGAATTCATCGCGATGCTCGCGGATAAGCTCAACACCGAGCTCAAGTACGTGGATTAACTATACTCCAATGTTATTTTAATAAAAACGCTTTTGCGATAGCAGAAAGGTCTTCTGCCCGCGCCGCGCATACCTGCCGAAAACATGGCATATTTATTGGATACATGGCGGGAGGCGTTTTAATGCTGGGCGAAACGAAAAGGCGTATATGGTTTGATGTGATGGATCACAAAGCGCAATACCTGCTGCTTGTGTTTTTTCTTTTGGTAGGTATTGCGGCGGGCACATTCTCCGTCAGTAATTTCACGGGTGGCGCAAAACAGGAGCTTTCCGGTTATGTTAATCTGCTTTTTTCTACAATAAAGTGCCATGCTATAGATTATTTTAGTATATTTATTAGTTCTTTCTTGCAAAATTCGCTCATTTTTGCGATAATAGCTTTGTTCTCAATGTCGGTGACGGGGATACCCATAATCATCATTGTAATGACTTTTAAAGGATTCTGTGTGGGTTTTACCGTAGGAGTGCTTTCGCTCAACATCGGTGCAGGCGGGTTTCTTGCGATCGTTGTGTGCACATTTCTGCCGAATCTGGTACTGCTGCCCTGCATATGCAAGGCGGCTGTAATTGGTCTGAACCAGTCCATAACTGTGATTAAGTGCAGGCGGATACCCGCGACTGCACGGGACAGGGTTGCCACAGCACGTCAGCGGTTGATCAGTATGCTTTGGGTTTATCTGGTTTCCCTCGTCGGCGTAGCGCTTGAGACGCTGCTGACGCCTGCATTGATAATGCTGATATAAATTTTGATGGTGATGATATGGTTAACTTAGAGCGGTTCAGAGAGTATCTGAAACAAAGCAGCTTAAAAAACGCCTCAATAGAATCGTATAAGCGTGATGTTGAGCAGTTTTATGAGTACCTTAAGCGCATGGGAGTTACGGACATATGCGAGGTGGGTACCGGAGAGGTGGAACGGTATTGCGCTTTCATGCTCCAAAAAGGACTAGCGCCGATAAGTATTCAGCGAAAACTTGCTTCCATAAAAAAACTCTTCAGTTATCTTTGCAGTATTGGACAAGCCAGTCATAACCCCGCCGCGGATATTTCGATCAGGAAACGGAACGTGAAGAAAGCAAAGCTGCTGACAGAGCAGCAACTTAAAGCGCTGCTCTCGACACCGGATACTCGCAGCGTAAACGGTATTCGCGACAAAGCCATGTTCGCTCTGATTTATTCTACGGGAATCAAGGTGTCGGAGCTTGTGTCTTTAAGCGTGGGCGATGTTTGCCTGAAAGAAAAACGCCTGAACCTGTGCCGCCAGGGTACGAGCACAGCGCTGCGGCTTGACGAAGACGTATGCCATTCATTAGGCGCGTACATGGAACTGAGAGATATGCTTTGCCCGAAGGATAAAGATAATTCGCTTTTTCTGAACATCTACGGCAACAGTATTACGCGGCAGGGTGTATGGAAAGCATTAAAAAAGTATACGGATGATGCAGATATGGAGGGAATTACACTGGAAACAATTCGCCGCAGCTTTGCACGCCGATACCTTGATTCCGGTAACGACATAAATAGTTTAAAAGATATATTGGGGCATTCGGATATTTCGGTGACGCGCGCGTATATCAAGCGTTAAACAAAACTCAAACAGAAATGTATCGGTAATGGTGCGGCCTTGTACAAAGGCATGCTTCTATGCGAAATCCCCAAGGACTTTTTATTAAACTTAATAAAGTGTGAGGCTTTTTCAGCAAGCTGGGGCGGTCTGACGACTGCCCTAATTGCTTTCAGCGCTTCATTTTTGCCGCGTGCTGTGTGATTTGTTCCTTGTGGTTATGGACGTAGCCGCAGCTTGGCTCCGCTGTGCATTTGCGGCATGCCATATCATATGCGGAGTTGATCGTGCCGCACACGGGGCAGGCGTACCTTTGGCGCATGGCGTCATACCATGCGTTCAGCCCCTGTTCCTTTACGATGTCCAGCGACTCCCAAAGCTCGATCCGGTGAGGAGCGAGCGACTGGAATGCTTTAAGCTCCTCACAGGGGTAATTATCGCATTCGCTGCAAAACCCGATCCCCTTTTGCGCGGCGCACGCAGCCATCTTGCAGCGCGTCCGGCAGAAGAACGAACGCTTGTCGCTGCGGCAGCCATGGCATTCCAGCTCTTCTGCGGGCAGCCCGAAGCGTGCAGCGGAGGCTTTGAGCCTTTCCGGGTCTTCCATCGTGCCGATATAGGCCGTGCAGGCGGGGCAGAAAAGCCCGCATACGGCAGCCAGCTTGATATCCGCTTTATTATCAAGGTCGCTCATAGGTTGCCTCCTTGGATGGGATATGGTTGTATTCGCCGAAAGAACGGTTATTCCTTCTTCAAGGCGTGTTGCCTACAAAAAAAGCAAAATCTTCACGGCGGTGATGCAATTTTTCCTTGACGAAAATGGCATATTCCGCATATAATAGTGCAAACCCGTAAGGAGACGCGAATGGACGCC
>CAZLRM010000232.1:0-3070 GCA_964561895.1 uncultured Christensenellaceae bacterium
GCGAGAAAGAAGCAGATGACGAGCGTGATGCGGTCGATATGCCGGAATATGATGATCGCAAGGTTATAGCTAAGCAGCATCAGCAGCGTGGCGCCAAGGCCAAGCGCGGCTGTGTCAACGTCGAAGCTGCCTTCGCGAAAAGAGAGCAGGGCGAACGCCGAAAGCAGGAACATGATCGTCAGCGCGAGCAGCGCGCCAGCACCCCTTCTTTCAAATACCATCGGTCACCTCTTTTAAATGCACACGCATCACGATATTTCCGAAGCAGACGATATCCATATCCTTAAGGCGAATATATTCACCCACGCGCGCGCCATTGGCTGTGATTTCACCGTTGCCAAGGCGTGTTAAATATACTGCGTCGTCTTCCGCGAGGTAAACCTGCGCGTGCGCTTTTTCCACGCTGCGGTCGGGCAGCACGATGTCCGTGCGGCGCGAGCGCCCGATAGTATTATGAGGCATCAATTGAAATTTAAGGCCGCGGATATCATCCGGGCCGGAAACAACGGAAAAATAACCGATGCTGTTTTTTGCGACACCCAGCACATATCGTTTATCGCGGTATTCTTTTATGGAAATGCTCGTTACACCGAGCAGTACGATGGCACCCACGATGAAAAACCAGTACCGCATCGCGAGGGAAGCCGCTTCGTACACGCCGCTCATATCATCACCTCAATGGGTATTGTATCATATTTTGCTTCGAAATGAATCCCGCAAGTTTGCATAAGCGGTTAAATATCCGGGAAATATTTGTCCGGTTTTGACGAACATTAGAGAAAGAAAAGAGGAAAACGAGCCTGCCCCGTAAGCTCGTTTACCCTCCGTGAGTGCATAAATGTGCAGCTTAAAGCAATTCGGTCTGCATTGCACGGATGACACCGCAGCCGATCCGCGGCCCGGAGTCGCCCGCGGGCTGGGAGGTATAGTCGTCTCTTCCGCCATGGATGACCACGCTGCGCCCGATGATATCCTTAACCGAAAAACGCGTCGTTACAAACGCAATCCAGGCTTCCATTTTGTCCGTAGCAAGCAGCATGGGGAAATCGCCGGCATGCAGCGGATGCGCTGCGCCGGTTGGATTGTAATGTCCCATTGCGGATGCAAAATCCGGAGGCGCGCATTCACCGGATTCATGGACGTGAAAACCGTAGAATCCTGTTTCGCTCGGCGGCAGCCCACGGATATGCGCGTCCACGCGCACACCGGCTGGTGTGTCAAAAAAGCGTACGCTGCCTGAAAGCCGGGGAGCTTGGGCGCTGCCCAGTACGGTTGCGATTGCCCTGCTGACGGTATGTTCCATAGCTTAGCTCCTAAGATTGTTTTAATATAGATTATGCTGATTCGGCTTACGGCGTGTAACCGTAAATGCGTTTGTATGCGGTCATGAGCGGGCGTGATGTTTGACAAAGAGCCGTCACTGCTATATCATAATAATATAGAACGGGAGCGATATAATGTTTATGGCAGGTGATAAAATTTCATATCCTATGCATGGCGCAGGCGTAATTGAGGCGATCGAAGAAAAGCATCTCTTTGATGAACATAGGAGATATTATATATTAAAATTCAGCGAAGGGGATATTAAAGTTCACGTTCCCGTGGAGACCGCTCAGAAAGCGGGCCTAAGGCGCATTATTTCTTCCGATGAATACAACCGTGTCATCGAATCTTTCGGGGTTGAAGATGATGCAGAGGAATCGACAAACTGGAACAGGCGTAACCGCGAGAATCTGGAGAAGATGAAATCCGGCAACGTGTTTCAAATTGCTACCGTAATAAAAAGCCTGATGAAGCGTGAAGAAAAAAAGGTTCTGTCATCCAGCGAGAAAAAGATGCTGGGCACCTCTATGCAGATACTCGTTTCCGAACTGGCGCTCGCAAGCGATCAGCGCGATGAGGAAGTACGAAAAACGATTGCCCGTATGCTTTGAATTGACGTGATCTTCTTTGACCCGACTGTATAGTATAATGGTACGGGAAAGTACGATTTAGTAAGAGGTGGGTATGGCGAAAAATATTGCCAGGTTCTTTATAACGCTGATGGGCCTGTTTGTCGGCCCGGGTATCGTGCTGCTGGTATTTGAGTTGATGCAGCAGATCAGCGGGGTGGACGGTTATCCGCAGTTTTCACAATCATGGCTGGAGCTTTTAATATATATATTGTCAGGCATCGCTTCAGGTATCATATTCCTCTTTCTGTCCAAGCTCATCGTAGAGTTTATTTTTAAAATAGCAGGCAGGGCGGATAAAAAAATTTCCAAGCTGCCTTCAGGCGTAATTATGCCTGCCGTATTTGGGCTTATACTCGGGTTGGTTGTTGCGTATTTGCTTTCACAGCTGGTAGCGAGCATACCAATCGCATGGATCGCTGGAATTGTAAATGTGGTCGTATACATTGTATGCGTATACCTTGGTATATCGATTTTTGTCCGGCATAAGCCGGAGCTGCCTGAGGTATTCAAACGCCATCGCGACGATAAGGGCAAGGACGATACGGTGGCAAGGCCGAAGCTATTGGATACGAGCGTGATCATTGACGGGCGCATATTCGATATCTGCAACTGCGGAGTAATCGAAGGTGCGCTGATCATACCGGAATTCGTGCTCGACGAACTGCGGCACATTGCGGACAGCGCTGATGACTTAAAACGCAACCGCGGAAGGCGGGGCCTTGACGTACTGGGGCGGATACAGAATGAGCTGAAAATGCCGGTGAAAGTGGTGCATGCCGAGATAGACGGCGTATCCGATGTGGACGCCAAGCTGCTTTCGCTTGCCAAGGATATGGACGGCGTCGTCGTCACCAACGATTTTAATTTAAACAAAGTCGCCGCGGTTAAAAATGTTCCTGTGCTCAATATCAACGAGCTTGCCAACGCGGTGAAGCCCGTCGTGCTGCCGGGTGAAGAGATGAAAGTCACTGTTGTTAAGGATGGCAAGGAACCTGGCCAGGGTGTTGCATATCTCGATGACGGAACAATGATCGTTGTGGAAGAAGGACAAAAAGAAACGGGCCGCCAGGTATCTGTCATTGTTACCAGCGTACTTCAAACGTCAGCCGGACGTA
>CAZLRM010000233.1:0-3051 GCA_964561895.1 uncultured Christensenellaceae bacterium
AAGCCTGTGGATACAGAAGCGGTGCTGAACGCCACCAATACGCAGTTTATCCTGACGATGGAAGAGCATAGCTGTTTTGGCGGCTTGGGAAGCCTGGTATGCAGATTGGTGGGAGAGTATAAGCCCACACCCGTAAAGGTTCTTGCGGTGCCCGATGAACCTGCCGTTACCGGAGTCAGCGCCGAGGTATTCGCGCATTACGGTTTAACGGCGGAGAATGCCGCAAGCATCATAAGAAAGAGGCTTGGCTGATATCGGAACATCGTGCGAGTGATGAAATGAAAGGCTGAAGATAGATGAAGTACGTACTGGCGATAGATCAAAGTACGAGCTCGACCAAGGTTATACTATTTGACGAAGAAGCGCGGCTGATCAGAAGGTGTAATGTCGATCATAAGCAAATACATCCGCAGACCGGCTGGCTGGAGCACGACCCGGTTGAAATTTACAAAAACACGATCGCAGCGATGCGCGATGCCGCATCCGGTATCGATAAGGCGCAGATTAAAGCAGTAGCGATTACAAACCAGCGCGAGACAACGATGATATGGGATGCCGACACCGGGAAGCCCGTCTACCATGCGATCGTATGGCAATGCAGCCGAGCGGAATCGATAACGAAGCGGCAGGGCATACTCGACATGGCGGATGCCATCGCGAATAAAACCGGGCTGAAGCTGTCGCCGTATTTCAGCGCGGCAAAAGCCTGCTGGATTATGGAGAACGCCGACGTGTCCGATAAAACGCTTATGTTCGGTACGATGGATGCATGGCTTATCTGGAAGCTGACGGGAAATCATGCGACCGACTTTTCAAATGCCTCGCGTACACAGCTCTTCAATATCAATGAAAGCAAATGGGACGATGAGTTGGTGGCGCTGTTTGGGTTGAAAAATGTGCAGCTACCCGAAGTGAAATACTCCGATGAGATTTTTGGTATGACCACCGCGGACGGGCTGTTTGATAACCCAGTGCCGGTTTCAGGCGTGATGGGGGATTCCCATGGAGCTCTGTTCGGGCAGCAATGCTGGAAGCCGGGGATGGGAAAATGCACTTTCGGCACAGGCAGCTCAGTGATGATGAATATTGGCGATAAGCCAATCGCTTCCAAAAACAATTTGGCCACCTCTGTCGCCTGGGGTATGGGCGGAAAGATAGAGTACGTATTTGAAGGGAATATCAACTGCACCGGCGATACGATAAGATGGCTGGTCAACGAACTGGGACTGTTGCCGGATGCAAGAATGTCGGAGGAGTACGCGCGTAAAGTTGCATCGTCGGAGGGCGTTTATCTTGTACCGGCTTTTATGGGCTTGGGCGCGCCTTACTATGAAAGCAATGCCAGAGCCAGTATAACCGGGCTGTTTCGCGACGCCAACAGATACCATATCGTCCGTGCTGCGCTGGAGGCGATCGCATATCAGATCAAGGATATCGTGGACCTGATGCATAAAGACGCGGGGATGAGTTTCGAGGAGCTCAGAGTTGACGGCGGGCCGACAAATAATGCCTTGCTCATGCAGTTTGTGGCTGATATCCTCAACCTGCGGATCGTTAAAAACGAGATTGAGGAGCTTTCGGCGTTGGGCTCCACTTTCGCCGCTGGTCTCGCAACGGGTATTTACAGAGACAGGGAGTATCTTGCCGGGCTGCGCAGGACGAGTGGTGAATACCAAAGACGGATGGAGGAAACGATCGCCCAGGGGCTTTATGATGGCTGGAAGCTGGCCGTTAAAAAAACTCTGGCTTGAACAAGCTGGAGCACCTGACGAGCCTGCATGGCGTCATCAAAGGTGCACCGGACGGTGCGTGAAAGGAGAGGGAAAATGAATTCACTGAGCGATAGCTTTACGCTGCGAAATGGATACAGTATACCATGCGTGGGGCTGGGTACATGGCAGACGCCTGAAGGAGATATCGTAATACAGGCTGTTAAGGCGGCTATAGATTACGGATACAGGCATATCGACACCGCAGCGGTATATGCCAATGAAAAGGGTGTAGGTAGCGCTTTGAAAAGTTGCGGCGTCAACCGGGAGTCTCTTTTTATCACAAGCAAGGTTTGGAACACTAAACGCGGCTATGATAAAACGATGGCGGCGTTTGAGAGGACAATGCAGGACCTTCAGCTGGATTATTTGGATCTATATCTGATCCATTGGCCGGCGCCACGAAAGCCCGGATGTGAGTGGGAACGCATCAACCTCGATACCTGGAAGGCACTTGAAGACCTATACCGGGAAGGCCGCGTCAAAGCCATTGGCGTGAGCAACTTTCTGGTGCACCATTTGCAGCCCCTGATGGATCGTGCGGATGTGAAACCTATGGTCAACCAGATCGAATACAACCCGGGTTTTATGCAAAAAGAAACGGTCGCGTTTTGCCAGAGCAACGATATTTTGGTTCAGGCGTGGAGCCCGCTCGGAACGGGCCGGATGCTTTCTGACGAAAGGCTGATGAATATCGCTGCGAAGTATAACAAGTCTGTGGCGCAGCTTTGTATCAGATGGTGTCTGCAAAACAACGTATTGCCGCTTCCTAAATCTATAACACCGAGCCGTATCGCAGAAAACGCAATGGTTTTTGATTTTGTCATAACAGAGGAAGATATGGCTTTCATCGGCTCGTTGCCCGAGTTCGGTATGTCCGGGTTGAACCCGGACCGTATTGACTTCTAATGGGCCACCAGAAAGACTGAAGGGTGCAAGTAAAATTTGAGGCTCAGTCATAACTAGTAGGAAGTGGGAACTTTGAAAGAACTGGTTATCGGATGTGATAATGCGGCTATTGAATTAAAGTCGGCCATTATAAAAATGCTCGAGGAAAAGGGTATTCCATACAATGACCTTGGTGTCTGTAACGTTGATGATAATACAATGTACCCCGTTATTGCACAGAAAGTCGTTAAAGAGATCATAAAAAGCGGCTATCAAAAAGAAGGGATACTGTTGTGTGGCACGGGTATCGGCATGGCGATTGCAGCAAATAAGTTCAAAGGAATATATGCAGCCGTTTGTCATGATATCTTTTCTGCAGAGAGAGCAAGGCTAA
>CAZLRM010000234.1:0-3026 GCA_964561895.1 uncultured Christensenellaceae bacterium
CGCTTCGAGCGCGGTGCGCGAAAACTCGGGCAGTTCGTCCAAGAACAGCACACCGCCGTGCGCGAGGCTCACCTCGCCCGGCATCACGTTATGCCCGCCGCCCGTAAGCGCCGCGACGGACAGCGTATGGTGCGGGCCGCGGAAGGGACGTGCGCAAACAAGCCCGCCGCTTTGCCCGCAGACGGAATGGATCTTGGATATCTCGAGCGCTTCTTCAAAAGTCAAGTCGGGAAGTATGCCGGGCACCGCCCGCGCGAGCATCGTTTTGCCGGAGCCGGGAGGCCCGATAAACAGCAGATTATGCCCGCCCGCCGCAGCGATTTCGAGCGCGCGCTTGGCATGCGCCTGCCCGCGGATATAGCTGATATCGTGCGTGCACAGCGCTTCGCTGTCCGGGCAAAACGTTTTGGTTTCGCAGGGAATGATGGGCTTTCCGCCCGAAAAATGCGCGGCGATCTGCGGCAGACTTTGCACGGGATAGACGATGAGCCCTTGCACGTAACTCGCTTCTTCCGCGTTGTCCGCTGGAACGAACAGTTTCTCAAAGCCCGCTTCGCGCGCGGATATCGCCATGGGCAGCACACCCGCCACGGGCCTTGCGCTGCCGTCGAGCGATAGCTCACCCAGAAACGCCGCTTTATCGTCCGGCTGCCGTATCTGCGCGCTCGCGGCAAGCAGCCCCATCGCAATCGCGAGGTCGTATATCGGGCCGTGCTTCTGCCTGTCGGCGGGCGCTAAATTGATCGTGATGCGCTGCGCGGGGTATTCAAAGCCGGAGTTGCGAAGCGCGGAGCGCACGCGGTCCTTGCTCTCCTTCACCGCCGCGCCGGGCAGCCCCACCGTCTCGTACGTGGGCATGCCAAAAGCGATATCCGCCTCGACGAACACCGGAAAATCGCTGAGCCCTATCAAAGCGAGCTGGCAATCTTGGAAAGCAATTACACCTCGTTTACTGCCGGTTGCCCCCCTGCGCGTCAGGCTCTTTTTCCTTCGCCAAAGCGCCTTCTCGGAACACCAGCAGCTTGTTGCCCGCAAAGTTGACGGTGAACGAGAACGCGGTGGCAATCAGTTTAGACAAAGTGGGATTCAATTGATACAGATCGACCAGTATGTATACCGCAAGCGTGTTAACGCCCAGCGATACAAGGTTGACAAATATGAACTTTAAGAAATCGAACGAGAAGAACTTGAGCTTGACCTTAAACGTCCAGTACCGGTTCCAAAAAAAGCTGTTGATAATACCGCATGAGTACGAAATGATATTGGACGGAACCGCGTTTAAGCCGATAACGGTATTCAGCAGCGTAAACACGCCAAGATCGACAAAGAAATTCAATACGCCTACGCATTGGAATTTGACGAAATGCCAGAAACCTTTTTTGTATTTTTGGTACAACCCTTTTAACTTCTCTGCCATACAACCTTCTTTAATAGAGCGTCCCTAAATTATACAGCGCAAACGGCAGTTGCATGAACGTATCCGTATACGCCTCGGTTAAAACCGTCCCTGTAATTGCCGGATAATATATGATGAACAGCAGCAGGGCAACGCCCAGATAGATGTAAACAAACTTTTTGCCGCGCCGCGTACGCTCGATCAGGTATTTGGCGAATACCCCCATCAGCAATATCATAAACGGCACCGTCGCAAAGTAGTGGTAAATGAACACCGTGCGCGATACGAGCACCCATGGCAGATACTGCGATATCGCCGCGACAGAAATGAAGAACGTGCGTTTCCCGAAGCGCCCCTTGCGGATTCTGATTACGATGAGCGTGATCACCGTGGCCACCCCGCCCCACCACACGGCCGGGTTGCCCATCGTATACATGATGGGCTTCGTACCCTCAGGGTATCCGTCGCCCATAAAGAAACACATCGGCTTGACATCGATCGGCCACTGGTACCACTTGGACGAGTACGAATGCGGGCTGGTTACACCGTTGTGATAGTTAAGCATGCTCTCCTGATTTTTAAGTATCGCTTCAAAATCATATGCGCCTTCATCCACATCCGTATAAAGCACAAACGAAATATAATAGATGAAGATTCCCGCGATGGCCAGCGTAAGCATACACAGAACCGCCGCTGTCACGCGTTTGAGCCTGTATTTTCCGTCACGCATTGGGCGGTTCCCGCTGCGTTTTTGCGGTGCTTCGTTTTCTTTTACCGCGCCCGGAATCACCGCCTGCGCGTCGCCTGCCTCGTGCAGCGCGGCCTGAATGCTATCAGATGCCCCGGCCGCTGTCTTTTCCTCAGCGCGGCGGTCGTTGCGCATTTTCAGCAGCCACATTACAAACAGAGAAATTATAAGCAAGCCTGAAAACACAAAGTATCCATAGCGCAGCGCGAAACCCGCTGTATCGGTTGCGGGCGCCATATAGGGCGCATACGATATGATATACAGCCCAAGCGGTACGATAATGAAGAACAATACGCACCACAGCAGCGTAATCAGCGTACGCCGGATATAGCCGCGCGTGATCTCCTCAAGGTAACTCCTCCGCTCATCACTGAGCACTGCGCCGCCTATATTGTCCGCCAGCATGCGGCGCGCGTAGGCGTATTCCAGATAGCGCTTGCCAAGCTGCACAAAAAGCAGCACTGCGAGCCCCGCGCCCGCGTAGATGCAGAGCCACTTCGTCGCCGCGCCGAGGCCGAACGCCACACCGGCGAGCGACAGCGGCAGCAGCGTATTCACGAGCGGCTCGCGGTTATAGTTCGTCTCGGTATACAGGTACATGAACAGGTACATCAGCATGATGAAAAACACGCTGTAACTGTCGATCGTCGCGATGCGCGTCTGCGTATAGTGCATGAAATCGACCGCCATTAAAAACGTCGGAATAAACGCGTACAGCGTTTTTTTGAACATCCGTTTACCCAAAAGATACATCACCGGAAGCATCAGCACTCCGAACAGCGTACCCATGCACCGCCAGCCGAACGGGTTCATGCCAAAGATGTAAATACCGACGCTGAGTATGTCCTTGCCGAGCGGAGGATGCGTCCATTCGTAGACTCT
>CAZLRM010000235.1:0-3023 GCA_964561895.1 uncultured Christensenellaceae bacterium
GCGGCGCGGTATTCCTCGATATCCTCCTGATACGGATCCATGATGTCAAATCCGGTTTCTCCGGGATATCCGTCCACACCCGCGGCGAACCCCAGGAGCGTGTGCATTTTTTCTTCCTCGTCCGGCGCCATCGCTTCCATCGCCTCAATATGATTGGCTTCCATGGCAAGTATCACGTCAGCCCACTCCGCAAGCTCCTTATCAAACTGCTGCGCACGGTGCTTTTCAATATTGAGTCCGATCTCTTCCATCGCCTCGACCGCCTCGGGCGTGGCACTCTCACCCTCGCAGGCAAAGGTTCCGGCGGATTTAAATGAAAAATCAATGTTACTACTTCGGCCTGCCGCGTCATCCGCAAGCTCTTCCGCCATGGGGCTTCTGCATGTATTTCCCGTACATACAAAAAGAACATTCATCGCTGTGGCTTCTCCTCCTATACTTTTACGATATTGTATGCCGCCGCCTTATACACGCGGTTCATCACGGCAAAACCGATACCAGCCTTTTGTATTCCTTCAAAGTAGATGCGCGAGTATCCGTCTTCATCCGCGCCGCGCAGCAGCGCATACAGGCTCTTTGCGATCTCGCGCGCGTCATCCGCACTGCCCGTCACGGCGATATCCCGCTTACCGTAAAAGCGCCTGTTTTCGCGCGTTGCAAGTATCAGCGGGGATTCGCCTTTCTTGATGTCCTTATCATATAGGTATTTTATTGCTTCCGCAACAGAAATATTATTTCCCTCTACCACCGTAAGCAGCGCCTGCGGCGCGTAGTGGCGGTATTTCATGCCGGGGGAAGCGGGTTTTTCCTCATCGTTGGGTGTAAACGACGGCGCGCATTCGGCCTGCCCGATCACATCCCGTACCATTTCAAGCGTTACCGCGCCGGGCCTGAGTATCACAGGCACTTGCTGCGTCATGTCGATCACGGTGGATTCCACGCCCACGCGGCATTCGCCGTCGTCCAGTATCAGCAGCGCATCGCCAAAGTCGCTTTGCACATGCGCCGCTGTTGTGGGGCTGGGGCTGCCGGATTTATTTGCGCTGGGCGCGGCAATCGGCACGCCCGACGCGGATATGAGGCTCAGTGCCGCATCGTTGTCCGGCATTCGCACGCCTACGGTATTAAGGCCTGCCGTGACTGCCTCCGGTACAATTCCGCGGCTTTGCAGCACCATCGTCAGCGGTCCGGGCCAGAATGAAGCTGCAAGCGCTTCCGCCGCCTCGGTAAACTCCGCAAGTTTTCGCGCCATCGCCATGCCGTCCACATGCACGATAAGCGGATTATCCTGCGGCCTCCCTTTGAGAGCAAAAATACCGGCAACCGCCTCCGCGTCGAGCGCGCTTGCGCCAAGCCCGTATACCGTCTCGGTAGGAAACGCGGCCAAGCCGCCTTGTTTGATCACACGCGACGCGTCGTTGATGGTTTGCTGGTAGTCCTGCGTTAATAGCCGTATCATTTAAGCTGTATTGTACAACGGAAATGTTAAAAAATCAACTTTTCCCATATCAAAGCGTGACAAGATCTATATTTCCCGCCGCACCGCACGCCTCGCCCACCACCGCAAGCGCGCCGATGACGCCCCTAATGCCGCAAACAAGCTCCACCGCGCGCGTGATATCGCGCTCCGTTTTAATCTCGTTGCCAAGCTTGGTTGCGCACGCGTCGGCAAGGCAGGCGTCAAACGCTACCACCGCGGCGGCGTCCGCTTTGCCAAAGCTTAATGAGGGCCCGACCGTTCCGGAAGAGGTGCAGACCGACACGGGCTGCGCGGAAGCATCCACGGCGATGCCGATCTTCATGCTAAGCGGGCTTTGCCCGGCAAAAACCGCGACGTTGCTGACACCGTTTGTTTTGATAAATATGTCGCCGCCGTTTTCGATGATTACCTGCGGCGAATGCTTAAGAAGGATTTGCCCGACGTGAGCCGCAAAAGCGCCCGCCACGGCCGCCATAGGCCCCACGCCCGCAGCGAAAGCCGCTTTGCACATGCGCACGGCGATATCCGGCGCACCCGGCAAGGGTTCTATGGGTACAAGGCTTGTTAAAAATTCCGGCTGCTTTGCGATATATGCGTCCAATTCGCGCCGCAGCGCTGCCACGGCGTCCCAGGCCTGCCTTTCAAGCAGGCTTTCCGCGCAGATATAAAGCTCCGTCTGCTCATAAGCAACCCGCCAGCTGATCAGCTCTGTTTCAACGCGCCGCCGGTAGCTTTGCCGGTTATCATAGTCAGAAATTCGCGTCATCGTCGAAACTCTTGATGGCGCGCGCGGGGCACGCGCGCACGCAATGCCCGCACAGCAGGCATTTGTCCATCGTAAACTTAAGTTCCCACGTGTCGGTATCCATCACGAGCGCGCCGGACGGGCAGACCGCCGTGCACGCGCCGCAATGTATGCATTTGTCCTCGTAGCGAATCACGCTGTCGGTGTACACCTTGACCGTAATGCCCTGCCGTTCCAGATAGCCGATCGCGTCGCTGATACCCTCGTTGCTGCCTTTGAGTTCGAGTATCATGTAGCCCGTTTTGCCGGGCGAGATGTACGCGCGCAGTATGTTAAACGTAAGGCCGCAGCTCACCAGCTGCGTTACGATAG
Organism: uncultured Christensenellaceae bacterium; assembly: GCA_964561895.1. Taxonomy (GTDB): domain Bacteria; phylum Bacillota; class Clostridia; order Christensenellales; family SZUA-584; genus JAEWCC01. The sequence continues at coordinate 2,598 of CAZLRM010000235.1, forward strand.
GTTTATCCGTCTTTTCGGGCGGGAACTCGAGCCCCACCTTGATGCTTTTCTCGTCCATCATTTCCCCTCCGAATTCAGCGAGTTTATGCTCTGCCTGAAAGGCAGCGCCGCGGCGGGCTGCGTCATTTCAAAAGAGCCGTCGAGCAGCTTGGCTTTCAACTCGCGTGCGATCTTCCTTGCTTTGAGCAGGCTCGCGAGCGGCGCAGTGCGTATTCTTTTGCCGTCGATCTCGATCTCGCCCGAGCGCAGCTGCGCGTAGGAGACGCGCGCCAGCGCCTTTCGGCTTCGCGTGCTTTGCCCGTAGTCGTATACGTAAGTATACAGATGGTCGTTACTGACCGCGAGGTCGGCCATCATGTCCTCGTCGAGCACGGGCAGCGGCACGCCGATGCCCACATACAATGAGACGCCGTAGCCGTCGAACGT
>CAZLRM010000236.1:0-3023 GCA_964561895.1 uncultured Christensenellaceae bacterium
GCAACGGTACTGTTCAGGCGTCATCGCATTTATTGAGGCATTATAGCACAAGCCATAAAGAATTTTCAAGTGCGTATTTTATATATCAGTATGCCTGCGGCTACCGCTGCGTTCAAACTCTCAGCTTTGCCGTACATCGGAATTTTTACGATATCTGTCGCAAGTCCCATTACGGAATCGGATATCCCCTTTGATTCGTTGCCTATTACAAGGCATGTGCGCCTCCAATCCAGACTGAACTGCGTTTTTCCGTTAAGATGTGCGCACGCGATTTTGTATCCCTCCGGTTTCAGCGTGGAAAGGTATGAAGGAAGCGATATCCTGAATACCGGCAAATGGAACACGCTGCCCATCGATGCGCGGATCGTCTTCGGAGAAAAAGCATCCGCACAGTTTTGCGACAACGCTACGCCCGAAGCGCCTGCCGCGTCTGCGGTACGGATGATTGCGCCGACATTTGCCGGGTCTTGCACGTCGTCCAATGCGACAATAAACCCGTCGTTAATCGGCTCATATTTCGGTACGGCTGCCACAACTGCGACGCCTTGCGGCGTTGTGCTTTCGCACAGCGCGTTCATCACATGCTCTGCTACACAGAAGACATGCGCGCCCATGTTCTGCGCTGCTTGTGTAATCTCGGCCAATCGGTCTTCCGTTACGAATATGCTGCGGATATTTTCGGGCATATATGAAAACAGCTCATTTACGCACTTTTCGCCTTCTACAAGCATTTCGCCGCTTGCTAAACGGCCTTTTGCCATGTGCAGCTCTTTAACATGCTTTACCTGATCATTTTTAACGCTCGTAATGATTGGTTTCATACCTATTCTCCCGCGGTTGCTGAAGGCAAAGGGGTGGCGGATGCTTCGGCATCGTTCTCATTCGGGCCTTCTATGATTTCGCCCGAAGCATTTTTGGTATACAGGTACCATTGCGGAATCGTGGTATAGATGTTTAAATCGCGTATATCGTCCGATATATTGATAGAATTGTCATACAGAAGTGCGTTGGTGCGATAGTACAAACCGATTTGCGGCACCGTCTCAATGAACCGCTGTTCCATGGCGCTGAAAGCTTCGGCCATCGAGGTTTCATTAAGCGCCGCTCTGCAGCTTGCTAAAAGGCTATCGAGTCCCTCATCAGAAAAATTCCCAAAATTTTGGACGCCATCCGTACCCACCAGAAATGAGATATCCGGATAGTCGTTCAAATAAAACGAGCAAAGCGCAAGCTCAAAGTCCCCGGATTCCAGCCTTTGGGTATACTCTGGCTTTGCTGCTTCGTTTATCGTTATGTTAATTCCGCATTTTGAAAGCTGGGTTCTTATATTTTCCGCAACATCATGGCGGTAGGTATTTTCGTTATTCAGAGGAATCAATAATTCAATCTCAAGTTCGGCGATATCCGTGCCTTCCACCTTTTCGCAGATTCCGTTATTATCCCGGTCCTTCCAACCCGAAAGCTCGAGCAATTCTCTCGCTTTTTCCTGGTTGAATTCATAAATGTGGGATGAAGTGCTGGAAAGATAAGAATCGGGCGATACGGGGTAGTCCGTCGCCACAGCGTGCCCCAGCAGCGCTTTGGATATGATATCGCGCCTGTCTATCGCGTATCCCAATGCCTTGCGGATATTGATATCGCCAAGCAGCTCTTTCGCTGAATTTGGTACAAGGCAGTCGTAATACTGTGTGAGGTAATCTACATAGGTGTGCTTATAGTTGCTGTATGTGTCTACCGTAAGTTCCGATGTCGTTAAAAAATCAAGAAGGTTCTGCTCAAACACGGCCAGTTCATCATCGCTGTTTTCATAGCACATCGCTGTCAGCGATTTGATATACGGCGGTTGTTTCCACCAAAGCATATTGATGCCAAGCTGCATCATTTGATCAGGGTCATATTCTAACACCTCGTACGGTCCTGTGCCAAGCGGGTCTGATTTGTCTATATTGCCCCTCGAACAATATGCTTTGCATACCACAGGAAAAGTCATGAAATATACCGCGATATAGCTTGGTTCATTGAGCGTGACCGTTACCGTATAATCGTCCGGATTATCAAAGCTTGAAATGTAATCGTTGTACCTCGCAAATGAAGAGTCCGCCGCGCTGTAACTTTTAATCAGTCCAATCGTATAGACCACGTCTTCGGACGTGAATTCGCCAAATCCGCCCTGCCATTGTACGCCTTCACGCAATTTAAAAGTCCAAACTGTACCGGTTTCGTCCACGCTCCATGTCTCGGCAAGTTCCGGCTGTGCTTTATTGTCCGTTCCGATGCGTACAAGCTGCTCGTATATCAGTGTATATAGGTTATAGATTTCCACATTATCGATTTTTAGCGGGTTCATCGAAGCAGGTTTCTTAGGTATCGGAAACGTCAGGCTCCCGCCCTGTGCGGCCATCGTCTCTTCGACAACAGGAGGCAGCGTATACATCGGAATCTGCGAAACAGTTGCGCTTGTTTGAGCACTGCCGCATCCCGTCAGCGTAACTGCCAGCATAACGCATATCGCGGATGTTAATATTTTATAGATGATACAAGCCTTTGTATATCTCATAGTAAGCCTTCACTTTTTCCAGATAGTTTTCGGTTTCGGGAAATGGTATGTTATCCAGCGATTCGTCGGTTTTTATCCATTTTTGCACGTTCCCCTGCCCCGCATTATACGCTGCCAGCATATAATCATCATTGCCGTCAAACAGTCCGTTTAAATAATTGAGATACCAGCAACCGATGCGGATGTTGGTTTCCGGTTCGGACAGCATGACATCGGAGTACCCGGTAATGCCGATTTTTGGCACAGCCCACTCCGCAGTGGAAGGCAGTAATTGCATCAGCCCGACCGCTCCCTTATGGGATTCCACATCAGCGTTAAAATTGCTTTCTGTATTGATCACCGCGCACACAAGATTTGGGTCAAGGCTGTACTCCTTGCTGTACTTTTTAATGTACTCTTGATAATCAAGCGGATACAAGCGGTAAATCAATACGCCGCGAACCACAATAGCGACAGCGCAAACAAA
>CAZLRM010000237.1:0-3003 GCA_964561895.1 uncultured Christensenellaceae bacterium
ATATTGCCGCCGTTTACGCTAAAGCCGCTGGAATTCGTAAGCGTGCCGCCCACCTTGAGCGCCACGTCGTCGATCTCTAGCCATTTTTCGGGCGCGACGCTCACGTCCACCTTTTTGACGTAAAGCTTGCCGTTTACTTTGTATTTATTGCCGCCTGCCGCGGTCGCCGTGGACGATATCAGAAATTCGCAGATGTCGTTAGTGCTGTCGTAAGTCCCCTGTGTAAAAGTGGTGTTTGTGGTGACGCTGTTAAAATGCGGCTCGGAAAAATGGTTGTCCGCATTGGTATTGATTCCGGGGAAGAAGTTGTCGTAAAGCGACGGGTATTCCAGGTTGTTTGCGGTCAGCATTTCCGCGTAATACGAGGATGTCTCGTATTTGAGCTGCTCGATAGCGCTCGTGACGGCAGACTTCGCTGCGTAAAATGCGTTGTTGTTGGAAGCATCCGCCGCACTGCTGTTCAGCGTACCCGTCGAGACCATAGCAACCGCGAGCCCCAGAAGCAATAGAATCGTCATCGTGACCAGCGCCATGATGATCGCTGACCCGCGCTGCCCGAGCGCTGTTTTTTTCCATTTGATTTTAGGATTATTGCTCATAACAATTCCTTCTTTCATATGGCCCCCTGTTACGCAAGGGAAAGCGATGTGGTTATTACCGTTCCCGCCGTGCTCGTAATGCTGATGCTGAGCAGTTTATCGCTCAGTGTCACATTAAAGGCGCTGACGCCTTTGGCTATCGTAATGCCGTCGCGCCGTATCTCGTTACCGGCGCTGTAATAAGAATAGTTCTTTCCGTCGACCGAAAGCATATCGCTTGCGTAAGTGACTGTAGACGGGTCGGCAAGGCGCACGCGGTTCGTGATCTCGGAAAGCACCTGCCTCAGATTGGCCTGTTCTTCCGCCGATTTCGATTCTACCTTATACAGCGAAAAGCCCTGGCCGAAAAAGGAGTACATCAACAGCGCGGCGACGGTGATGAGCGTCATCGCAAGCAATACTTCAATTAAAGTAATCCCGCGTTTGTTTTTCATAGCTACCAGTTCCTGATGTTGATATAACTTTCGCCCGTCGCCACGGGATCGCTGGAAGAAGCCGTTTCATATACATAAGTCTTCACATAAATCTGCGAGGTATCTCCCGTGTGATCCATATCATAGTACGTTGCGCTCCAACCCGTAATCGTTAAATCCGCCGAGTCGTCCTTCATGCAGTACCGCAGCGCTTTGCAGGTGGAGGCCAGCGTGATAGCGCATTTACTCCCTGAAGGCTTTTTCATCGCGTTGATCATCACAACGCAATCGGTGCAGCCCATGCTGCCGGAAAGCGAGGTGCTGCCGCCCGAAAATGTATATAACCCGCCGCCGGAACTGATGGATATCGACGAGGGTATCGAGGTAAATTTGTGCCACTTTCCGTCGGGCATTACAGCAAGCAGCGAACCGCCGCCAAAAAACACAAGATGTAAATACCCGCACTTGTCGGGGAACAAGTAGGCTGCTGTACCGTACGGCTCAATCTTAGCGGTTAAGTAGTAACCGTTTTTAGATACGCGGTTTGGCAGGTTTGTCAGCACGGCCTCATAGGTCTGTGTATCGAGTTTTTCGATATAATCCTGCGATATATAGTTCGCGCTTAAAATGCCCTTCGCGGCCTGCTGCGTTTTGGCGGACTGTAAAAACACCGACATCAAGGGCAACGCGATCGCGGCGATAATCGCGATGGAAAGTATCACCTCTACAAGAGTAAACGCTCTTTTTGATAGCAATTTCTTAATCATTTCACATCAGCCCCAAATACCAGGCGATCAGTTCGTTGCCAAAAAAAACGCTGATCAATATTCCAAAGCATAAGGACGGCCCAAACGGTATTTCGTCGCCGCGCTTTTTTTTACCGGCAGCCATCAGCGCGATGCCCGCCACCGCGCCTGTGATCACGCCGATGAGATAAGCCGGGATAATCAACTTCCAGCCGACGATCAGGCCCGCAAACGCCATCAGCTTGATATCGCCTCCGCCGAGCGCTTCTTTTTTTAATACCCACGCACAGAGAAGTGCGATGAGCAGCAGCGGCAGCGCTCCTGCGAGGAGGCCTATCGCGTACAGCGGCCAGCCTCCGTCAAATGCGTTTGTGAATATCGCAGCAATCAGTTTAATCACGCCAACGGCAAGCCCCGCGATGATTAGCCCGTTGGGGATGATCATATGTTTTATATCGATCATCGCGATCGTGACCAGCAGCGATACGAGCGCCGCATAGATTAAAAGATTGTAACTAAGGCCGAACTTTACATACAACAGCAGAAATAGCGCACCGGTCATGCCTTCCACGAGCGGGTATACGGGGGAGATGGTACAGCCGCAATAGCGGCACTTGCCGCGCAGCACGGCAAAACTGATAATCGGCACAAGGTCGGCTGCCCTCAGCCGCGCACCGCATTGCGGGCACGCGGAAAACCCCTTGGCGATGGGAAGCCCATTTGGCACCCGGTAGATGCAAACGTTCAAAAAGCTGCCGATGCAGATGCCTGTGAAAAATATCAACGAACCAACGATCCACTGCATTACATTTTTCCTTATAATACTGTTACATCACATATAAACGGTTTTTTAATGAACGAAACATAAATGCGGGCCTGAGAGCCAGTAATAAACAGCGGCTTTTTATTAAGGATACCCTCGGTACCAAACACTTTTTCAGTCCGTCGGCCGGCAGTAAATACAAAGAGATAAACTCCGTATGGAATCTGATATCTTTATTATCAGAGCAATCAAACATGCGATCAGCGAAACAGAGCAATAATAATCCCTTTATTGTTGACCGCAGGGGCAAAAAACTATATAATTATCTAGAATGTCTAAGCAAGGCTATTAACCGGTCAGCCAAATAACGCGCGGTTGAATATAGTGAATAATCTGTGTTCTTTATGAGGAGGAGAAAAATGGCAAGCAAACAAACAATCGATGGCAATACCGCCGCTGCCCATGTAGCGTATGCGTTTTCG
>CAZLRM010000238.1:0-2983 GCA_964561895.1 uncultured Christensenellaceae bacterium
CCTGCGGCGCTTCGCTTTTTTTCTCGTCCGGCCACTTGACGTCATATTTCTTTTCGGCAGGGCGTGCTTCGTCGCGGCGGCCTTCGCCCCTGCGTCCGTCTCCGCGTCTGCCCTCACCGTGCCGGTCTCCGTCGCGGCGGGATTCGCGCGGCCGGGAATCTTCCCTGCTGTCAACCTTGCCGTCGTCCTTCTTATCGCCCGGCAGCAATCCCTTGCGCGTTAAGTTCACGCGGCCCTGCTTATCGATCTCCACCACGCGCACGAGTATCTCATCGCCGATGTTGACGACATCTTCCACCTTCGCAACATGCTCGTTGGAAAGCTTACTGATATGTACGAGGCCGTCTTTGCCGGGGGCAAGTTCTACAAAAGCGCCGAAGTTCATGATGCGAACGACTTTGCCCAAGTACACGTCGCCCACCGAAACGTCCTTGACGATCGCGTCGATCTGCGCTTTTGCGCGGTTTGCCGCTTCAAGATCGGGTGACGTAATAAACACGCGGCCGTCGTCCTCAAGGTCGATCTTGACGCCCGTATCGGCAATGATCTTGTTGATCACTTTGCCGCCCGAACCGATGACTTCGCGAATCTTTTCCGGGTCGATTGTAAACTGCATGATACGCGGTGCGAACTTGCTCATTTCGGGGCGCGGCCCTGCGAGTACCGCCGCCATCTTGTCGAGTATAAACAAACGGCCTTCCCTCGCCTGCGCAAGCGCACGTGTCAGAATTTCGCGGTCAATGCCCTTGATCTTGATATCCATCTGTATCGCGGTGATGCCTTTGCGCGTACCCGCCACCTTAAAGTCCATGTCGCCGAAAAAGTCTTCGAGGCCCTGAATATCGGTTAAAATCGCGATATTGCCCGTATTGTTATCTTTGATGAGGCCCATCGCGCAGCCTGCGACCGGCGCGCTGATAGGCACGCCCGCGTCCATGAGTGAGAGTGTGCTTGCGCAGATGCTCGCCTGAGAAGTCGAACCGTTGGAGCTGATACACTCCGACACCGTACGGATCGCGTAGGGGAACTCGGTCTCGTCGGGCAGCACCGGCAGCAGAGCGCGCTCCGCCAGTGCGCCGTGACCGATTTCGCGCCGGCTTGTCGAACGCATCATGCGCGCCTCGCCCGTGGAATACGGCGGCATGTTGTAGTGGTGCATATAACGCTTAAACTCTTCCTGATCGGTCAGGCCGTCGAGCCTTTGCGCGTCGCTGATTGCGCCGAGAGTGGTCAGCGTCATCGCCTGCGTCTCGCCGCGCGTAAATACAGCGCTGCCGTGTGTGCGCGCAAAAACGCCCACCTCGCACCAGATCGGGCGAATCTCGTTCATCGCGCGTCCGTCAGGCCTGAGCCCTTTGTTGATAATGCGGTCGCGCACGATCTCCTTGCGCAGGTCGTAAAGCGTACTGTCAATATCCACTTTCGCGTTGGGGTATTCCTCTGCGAAGTGCGCCTGTACGTCCGCGGTCGTCTCTTCGGTGCGCTGCTCGCGCACCTTGCGCTCAAACGTATCGACGCTGAAAGCAACTTTATCATATGCGTATTCGCGTATCTTGGCTGTTAAATCATCGTCCACATGATACAGCTTCACGTCCATCTTGGGTTTGCCGGCCTCGGCCACGATACCGTCGATAAAAGCGATGATCTTTTTGATTTCATCGTGCGCGAAGAGTATGGCACCCAGCATCTCATCTTCGGTCACTTCATTTGCGCCCGCCTCTACCATCATCACGGCGTCGCGCGTACCGGAAACGGTTAAATCAAGTGCGCTCTTCTCGCGCTGTGCGTTGCCCGGATTGATAACGAACTCACCGTCCACCATGCCCACCACGACGGAGGCGGTCGGGCCCGCGAACGGAATGTCCGATATCGACAGCGCAATGGAAGAGCCGATCATGCCGTAAACGGCGGGCGGAATGTCCGTATCGACGGACAGCACCGTGCAGACCACCTGCACGTCGTTGAAATACCCCTTGGGGAATAACGGCCGTATCGGACGGTCGATCAGGCGCGAAGTTAAAATCGCCTTCTCGGAAGGACGTCCCTCGCGTTTGATAAATCCGCCGGGAATCTTTCCTACCGAGTACATTTTCTCCTCAAATTCCACGCTGAGCGGAAAAAAGTCGATGCCCGCACGCGGCTCTTTGGATGCCGTTGCTGTGACCAGTACGGCGGTATCGCCGCACCGCATGATGCATGCGCCGTTAGCCTGCTGTGCGTACTTGCCCGTCTCGACCGTCAGCGTTCTGCCGGCGATCTCCATTGTGAATACTTTGTGATCCATTCTTTTTCTCCATCCTTCCTTAACGCGGCTCCGCGCACCCTTGCGCGTGCCGATTTGCGGTCTTTATCCGCAGCTTGATCCGGCCGGAGTTCCCGCCCGGTACAAAGAATAGAGCGGTTGCCCGCTCTATCCAACATGTCACTTTCTCAGGTTCAAGTTCTTGAGCACTTCCCTGTATCGTTCGATATCCTTCTTCTTCAGGTAGTCTAAGAGCCCGCGCCTTTTACCGACCATCATGAGCAGCCCTCTCCGTGAGTGATGATCCTTTGCGTGAATCTTCAGGTGGTCGTTGAGGTGGTTGATGCGCTCTGTGAGCAGTGCGATCTGCACCTCGGGCGAACCCGTGTCTCCCTCTTGCAAAGCAAATTGTTTGATGATGCCTGTTTTGGTTTCCTTATCCATGATTTTCCTCCTCAAGATTTAACCCCGAAAACGATGAAAGGCGTCGGACACTCGCTCAATCAGCGTAAACGGTTTTTTTTGCAGAAACCATCATAGCATAAGCGTTCTGATTTGTAAACTGCCAGCTTCATTTACTGCCAAGCAGCTTTCTATCATCAGTTTATATATTGCTCAAGGAGGTATCTTTTATACCGCGGAATGCTTTCGAGTCTGAAGCAAAACTATTATTAATAGGAAGTGATCAGCGTAAGAGCGAATCCAAACCCATAGTTTAAAAAATGTCTATTAATTTTAAAC
>CAZLRM010000239.1:0-2948 GCA_964561895.1 uncultured Christensenellaceae bacterium
CTGATACTCATTACGCACGACATGGATATCGCGCTGCAGGCCGACCGCATCATCGGCCTCGAGGACGGGCGCGTCGTGCGCGACGAGGTGATGCGTAAATGAACATCATGAGAAGCTTCACGCTGCGCAGCCTTAAACGCAATAAAAAGCGCACGGTAGTGACCATACTCGGCGTCGTAATTTCCGTTGCGATGATTACTGCTGTCGCCGCGCTGCTGTATTCGTTTATGAACTACCTTCAGCGGGGAACCGTCGCGGACGGCGGCGAGTGGCACGCGAAAATCTCGAACATACAGGCAAAAGACCTCGATACAATAACGCAAAGCGATAAGGTTAGGACCGCAGTATTAAGCCGTGAAGTTGGCTTCGCGCAGATTCCCGATTCGGGCAGTTACTCACGGCAATACCTCTATTTGCGCGAATACAGCGCAAACGGCTTTGATCAGATGTCGATACGGCTAACACAAGGCCGCCTGCCGCAGGCTACAGGCGAGGTGCTGATATCCGAAAACATATTGAAGGGCAGCCGCCTTGATTATGCGGCGGGCGATACGGTCACACTCGATGTGGGCACGCTCTATAACGGTTACGGCGAACGCGCAAAGGGAAACGGCTACGTCTCAGACGCATACGACGATGACGGCAACATTATCGCCACTCCCCGGCTGGAACCGGAGCGCAGCGTGACGCTCATCATCGTGGGCGTGATGGAGCCGCCCGGCTTCGATAAAAGCTGGTCTGCAGGCTACGGCATTTTAGGATACCTCGATAAAGCCTCGCTTGCGCCAATCGACCGTGTGGACGTATATTTTACAGTGTCCAATGTCACGCGCGCCGTATACAACGATATCGCCGCGCTGGCATCTCAAACAGGCGACGATCAGATCGGCGTGGAGTTCAACGACGAACTGCTGCGCTATTACGGCGTGGTGCCTTGGGACAACGTATACTACTTCTTACAGGGCTTCATGCTCGTGCTCATACTCATCATCGTGATCGCGTCGGTGTCGCTGATCTACAATTCTTTTGCGATGTCGGTATCGGAGCGCACGCGCCAGCTCGGGCTGCTCGCGAGCGTGGGCGCCACGCGTCAGCAGAAGCGCGCAAGCGTGTATTTCGAAGGATTTTTTGTCGGCATCATCGGCATCCCCTTAGGCATACTCGCAGGGCTTGGCGGTATCGCCGTCACACTGGCCGCGATTCAGCCGCTTCTTGACAGCTTCATCAACATGCCTGCGTATGTGAAGCTCACGCTGGCCGTTCCGCCCGCAGCGATCATCATCGCCGTGCTGTTCTCGGCGGTAACGATATTCGTATCGGTATACCGGCCTGCGCGCCGCGCGTCCAAAATCGCGCCAATCGACGCGATCCGTATGGCGCAGGAGGTGCGCCTGACGCGCAGAAGCGTAAAAACCTCGCGCCTCACGCGGCGCATATTCGGCTTCGAGGCGGAGATTGCGCTGAAGAACTTGAAGCGCAGCCGCAAGAAATACCGCGCGACGGTGGTTTCTCTCGTGATATCGCTTGTGCTGTTTCTCACGGTGTCCTCGTATGCAATGACCACTCGTACCATTGAAGGCGCGGCGACGGACGGGTATAACTTTGACATCATAGTGCAGTATTCCGGCCTCTCCGATGCACAGCGCGAGGATTTATACCATGATATTGCAGCGCTGGATACCGTGGACGAATTTGCGACGGCATCGGGCATCACCGGCTTTACCATACCGGATGAAAGCCGCCTGAGCAGCCTTTCCAAAGAATACCGAAGCAGCGTCGGGGCGGAGGCGGATGAAAACATTGTGATCAGCTTGGTGGCGCTCGACGACGCGAGCTTTGCTTCCTACGCTCAAACCCTCGGCGCAGACGCGGAGAGCTTTGCGGATACGCAGCATCTTTCGGCGATACTGGTCAACTACGGCCAGGCCTATGTACCGGCCGGGAAAAACAGTGTAAAAAAGATCGCGGGTGACGTGCTGAATGTTGGTGCGGGCGATACGCTTACATTCACCGCGGGTGGCGCGGGAGACCCAAAAAGCGAAAGCGTTGATATCACTCTCGGCGCAGTCACTGCCGAGCGCCCGATGGGCGTGATGACAGGCGGCTTTGCGTATGTCACCGCAGTAACGACAAAAACCGTGCGGGACAGCATCTTTGGCGCGCTGAGCGGCGAGCAAAAGGCTCAGCTTGGCGAGGCAGGGTACATCAATGAAGAATCGTACATAAAATCCGAAAACGATCAGCGGCTGGAAGCGCAGATCAAGGAGCTTACACAAAACATGCCCGAATCGAAATGCAGCATATTCAATATGAAGGATATGGCGCGCAGCGAACAGAACCTTACCACTTTCCTGGGTGTTTTCGTATACGGATTCATCACGCTCATCAGCCTCATCTGTATCGCGAATATATTCAACACGGTATCAACCAACATCGGTCTGCGCCGGCGGGAGCTCGCGATGCTGCGCTCGGTGGGCATGACGCCCAAGGGATTCAACCGCATGATGCGCTTCGAGAGTATATTCTACGGCCTCAAAAGTCTGCTCTGGGGATTACCCATCAGCCTCGGCGTCGGGTATCTGCTTTACCGTATGCAGCTTAACGTGCTGGGCGGCACGTTCACGCTGCCCTGGGCCAGCTACGGCGTAGCGATATTGATGATACTTATTATCGTGCTTTCGTCCATGATGTACTCCACGCACCGCATCAAAAAGGAAAACATCATCGACGAGCTCAAGCAGGAAACCTTCTAGGAACCGCTGATTCAATGAGGTGTGCGGAACCGGCGGAATGGTTTTGCGGTCTGCAAAAGAAAAAACCGCAGGAATAGCATTGGAATTTCAAGGTTTTAAAATACCCCCGGCTTAAGCTTAGCCGGGGGTATTGCATTGATTCTTCTTCGCCCTGCGCTGTTACGACCTGCGGTTATAACCGATCAAAAAGCCCGA
>CAZLRM010000240.1:0-2922 GCA_964561895.1 uncultured Christensenellaceae bacterium
GCGATGCAGCCCCCAGCACCCGCACAGACGCCTGCGCCGGCTACCGTTTCCGATCCTTTTTTTACGGATGAGGAGCAGGTGGTAAAGGATGAGGAAAACGGCTGTTGGCTGTATTCTTCTCCTGTACTGTGGGTGAAGATCAACCGGGTATTCGACGAGGAAAACATCTCGATAAATCAAGGTTCCCGTGACACTATTAAGGATTATTGACAGAACGCGGAGAAGATATGATAATGAATGAATACCCCCCGCCATAAGCGTACCCGCTCAGTCTATTATGAGAGCCGAAAAGCGGTAAAAATCTGCAGTATTATACGCGCCGACTGTTTGCATTGTTTGAGACAGGTTTATATATGTATAACGCCGAATTTTATGTTGGAGACGGAGAATGAAGACACAACGTATGACACGGAAAGACCGCTACTGTGTGACAATCGCCTCCCAAACAAACGCGCAAAAAAAAGCGCGGGTGCTTTATACCACGCGCACTTCGATATTGGCTGCCATCACAGGGGTTGTGATGGCTGTTTTAATTTCAATTGGCGCGGCGGTGTTTTCGGTTCTTCAGGTGTATCGGTATAAAGACGAGGCGCAAAAGCTGACAAGCAGGATCAACGAACAAACGGCGCTCATCGATTTCAGCGAAAGCCAGCTTGCCGTACTGCAGCAGGCGGAAGAATATCAAAAGATCGAGGAATCGCTCAGCGGGCAGGATACACAAACCGATACGGATTCGGGTATGGTGCTGGCAGAAGATGCTGAAGGTGCTTCCACGCAGTCCGCAGCGGAAGAATCCGTGCTGGCGATACCTGTTCAAACCGCAGTGGATCAGATCAACGAGTCTTTCGTTGCGGCTATGGACGAGAAGATTTCGGCGGTGAAGCTTGGATCGCTCGCCGACGAAGTTGAAGCCATCTACAGCGGCGACGTGGAGGGCGACAGCAATACGGTGAACAACTGGGCGGATGTGCTGGCCATATTCACGGTGCAGGCCGGTTACGACCTCAAGACGCTTCAAACGATCACCGAAAAAGACTGTAAGCAGCTTGGGCAGATATATGACGATATGAATCAGATCACGATCGGTACGGAAACGTCCACCGTAAAAGATGAATCTTCCGGCAGCGAACAGGATGCACGCACCGCCGGTGATGAAGGCATTTCCCCCGGCACTGAAGATACGCCCCCTGCGGCCGAAGAAGTAAGATACCTGACGAAACTGAAAGTCTGTATCACCATAAAAAGTATGGACTGCATCGAATACGCGGAACAATGCGGGTTTGACAAGGATCAGAAAAGAGCTCTGAATAAGCTTATGAAACCCGATTATAATATGACGTTTGCGGCGCTTCTGGGCGTAGACCTTTACGACGGCCTCAATTCGGAGCAGCTTTCGGGTATTATTTCGGGGCTTGAACCGGGGCGTATAGGCACAACGATCGTGCAGGCGGCGCTCACGCGCGTTGGAGATCCATATTCCAAAGGCCGCAGGGGCTCTGGCAACTATGTGGATTGTTCATACTTTGCCTACTGGGCGTACAAACAGGCCGGTATCATATTGCCCACATCGTCCGTCGAGCAGGCCAAATACTGCCATTTTAACGGCTACAGGATTGATATGAAAGATCTGCAGCCGGGCGATATACTCTTCTGGTCGAAAACCACCTGTAATTGCGGACGCTGGCATGAGATTCATCACGCGGGTATCTACATAGGGAACGACATGGTCGTCGAGGCGAGTTCCTGCAAAGGCCGTGTCGTAATCCGCAAGCTCTGGAGCGGTGCGGAGTGGAGGCTTTACATGGCGGCGCGCCCCTATGCGGAAGAGACGCAGGAGGCTGCGGCGACGCCCGTGGCAGGTACCGAAGCGGAATAGAAAAACCGCGTTTCGGCGTTCGGATATGCGATAAAGCGGAGGCTTAAGCCCCCGCTTTTTATGTAGGGATGATGCAGGTCCGAGGGCTAAGGTGACAACCGCAAGGGGTCATCAGAGCGAAGTACCATAGAACTGTTTATCAGTTGTGCAAACAGCGGAATGTGATATAATAAATGAAATGGAATATAGAAGGATATAAAGGGGCGTTATGGAAGAAAAGCCGACGCTGAAAGAGTATAGGAAAAACTGCATCGGATGCTATGTGAAAACCGCAGACGGGCGATATTTCCGTACTGAAAAAAACAGAACGACCATGATGCTCAAAATATTATCGGATGTATTGTTTATAATTGCGTCTGTGGCAGTACTAATGTCCGATATACCTTGGTCAGTTGGGGTTGCACAAGATATTATGATCGTGTTTTTAATCTTTCTTATATTTCGGGATGATTTTTTATACCCGCTTGAACGGTTCCAAAGAATAGAGGAGGTTCCGAAAGAACATGAGAAAGAGTTTCAGGATGATGATTTTAGAATAAACCGCTTAAGGACCGTTACGCTCATACTGTTGTCTGTGTTTTTCGGTACGTTAGGCAGTTTCAGCCTTGCATACTTGCGAAGTTTACCGGATACTCCCGGCGTCTCATGCAACATGGATATCGGTGAAATTTCGTTGGAGGCGGATGCGAACACTGAGCTGGTTATTCCGGACGGTGAGTATGGAAAGATCGCCGTTCGGGTACGGATTACGAATACATCTGCTTTACCTGTATTAAATATGGATGGAAATCAGTTTCTGCCAGAGTATGAAGACCAGAGAAAACCATGCTGGATGGCAGAGGATTACTTTTATCAGTATGTTGAATATGCGATTGATGCAAAAGATATTGAAGACGGGTCGGTGCTCACATTGTCCTGCGGCGGCTGGGAGAAGGAATGGGTTTTGGCTGCAGGCGAGACATAACCGCGGTGATCCGCAGGAGCAAGCAAAACAAAGATGGGTAATGCACATAAAAACCGCTGGCAAACGAAGTTTGTCAGCGGTC
>CAZLRM010000241.1:0-2882 GCA_964561895.1 uncultured Christensenellaceae bacterium
GGTTCAGATGAAGTAACCGCTCCTAAGCCTAAGCAGCACAAGAAGAAAGAGAAAAAAGCCGGCTTCTGGGGGAACCTTCGGATTGCGCCCAAACTGCTGATCGCATTTTTGATAATTGCGCTGATGGGTACGGCCATGGGGTTATATGCAGCCTTAAATTTACGGGCGCTGAATAAATCCGCCGAAGATCTTCATGTAAACGTATTGCTGCCCACAGAAAATCTGGCATCCATCACAAAGAGTTTTGGCGACCAGCAAGAGAAAATACGGCAGGCAATAATTGAAGACAACGAAATTAATGCTCCGATGCACGCATTGAATATCAAAACCGGCTTTGTTCAGGTCAATTCATTATCAGACAGGATCAAGCTTACACTCGCTGGTGACAGTGTGGAAGCGTTCAATGCATTCAAATCAAACTACGCAGCCTATGAGGAGTATGTGACCGGGCTGTTAAGCAAATTAAAATCGGGTGGAATGGATTTCGTACGTACGGAATTGGTCAACGGAAATCTGCAGAAATACGAAGGGGATGTGGAAAGCTCGCTTGATGCGCTGACCTTATCGATTACGAATCATGCATCGGCGGCGACGGTGCAAAACACCGATACGACGCAGCGCGTGTTTCTCATCACGCTGATCGCGGTAGGCGCAGTACTGCTCTTCTCCGTAATGATTGGCGTACTGATTGCACGAAGCATCAGCAAGCCTATCAAAAAACTCACAAAAAACGCGAAGCTGCTCGCCGCCGGGGAGGTCGATATGGATATATCCGGCGTAACAACGAAAGACGAAGTCGGGCAGATTCGGGAAGCGTTTAACAGAATTGTGGGCGTAACACGGGAGTTAACCCAGGATACCGGCATGTTGATCAGCTCCGCCACGCAAGGGGAACTGTCCGTGCGTGCCGACGCTGATAAACACGAAGGCGCATACCGCACCATCGTCGAAGGCATCAACGCAACGCTGGACGCTGCGGTCACTCCCATGATCGAATCGGCCAGGGCGCTCAGCGAACTCTCCAACGGGAATTTAAACGTCAGCGTCGAAGGAGACTTTGCAGGCGATTTCGCCATTGTAAAAAATGCGTTCAACAGTACAATCGAAACCTTGAAGGGATACATCTTCGAGATCGCCTCTATTATGAAACAAGTTGCCGACGGCGTTTTAGACGTGAGCATCGTTTCGGATTACAAAGGCGATTTCAGCACGCTTAAAGAATCCATCAATGAAAGCATCGCATCGTTCAGAAGCGTTCTGAATGATATTAACATCGCGGCGAAAGAAGTCGCGCAGGGGACACAACAGCTCTCCAACGGCAGCCAGACGATATCCCAGGGCGCTACCGAGCAGGCCAGCGCACTCGAGCAGCTCACGGCTTCCCTGTCCGATATCGCGGGTGAAACCGTGCGCAATGCGGACAGAGCGGAAAAAGCCAATGAGATCTCGCTCAAAGCGAAGGAATACGCGCTGAGCGGCAATGAGAAGATGTGCACATTACAAACCGCGATGCAGGATATCAGTACGTCCTCCGCAAACATTTCGAATATCATCAAGGTCATCGACGATATCGCGTTTCAGACCAACATACTCTCTCTGAACGCCGCGGTGGAAGCTGCGAGAGCCGGCGTACACGGCAAGGGGTTTGCGGTCGTCGCGGACGAGGTGCGCAATCTTGCCGCAAAAAGCGCGAATGCGGCCAAGCAGACAACCGAGCTGATTGAGAATTCCATCAAAAAGACCAACGCAGGTACCATCATTGCCAACGAAACCGCAAAGTCGCTGCTCGATATCGTAACCGAAGTAGAAAAAACCGTCGAGCTTTCCGGAGAGATCGCTGCGGCGTCCAGCGGCCAGGCGACGGGTATTGACGAGGTGGGCAAGGGAATCGACCAGCTTTCAGCGGTCGTCCAGATGAACTCAGCGATTGCGCAGGAAACGGCGGCATCCGCGCAGGAGCTTTCCGCCCAGGCCGAATACCTTAAAAACATGGTCAGCAGGTTCCAATTGGAGGGACAGGCCGGCGCCCTGGAAACCGGAAGTTCGGATCCGGAACCGGATCTGGTGCTGCAGAACAGCGCCGATTTCGGAAAGTATTAGACATTACTGCATTTGCTGACCCAAGGGTACACTGAGTTTGTCAGATTGGCGAGATGGCTTTGCGCACTGCAGGGAATGAACCCGCAGGAATAGCGACGCTATTTTAAGGCCTCGTGGCACAGCAGGGCACAAAATCCGGCCGTTATGGTAGCATACCGAATTAACAAGCGTGTCCCCAAAATACAGACATCTTGAGGGTAGGCCTTCTGCTGCAGGGAAACCACAACAGGAGGCCTGCTATATCATTCCATGCAGGTCCCCTGTTTCCGAGAGTACTGCCTATATTAAGAGGTGATGAAAATGAAATCGTTAAAGCCCGGCAAAGCCCAGAATGCGAAACTGGGGGACGAACAAATCGAAAAAAAAGTTTCCGGCTTTCTGCGCAACATCCGGCTCGCGCCGAAACTCCTGGCAAGTTTTCTTATTATTGCTATACTGTGCGCGGCAATGGGAAGCTATGCGGTTCTAAGCATCCGTAAAGTCAGTAACGATTCGAAAGAGATGTACAGCAATATACTTATGCCAACCAGAAGCATATCGAATCTCCAGACGGAGTTCCAAAACGCTACAAACGCGCTGCGCGAACTGCTGTTTGCCTCCAAATACCTGTCCATCTACCAAACGTCGATTAATGACAGCATTGAATCGATCCCATCAATCATAGATATGATTGAATCGCAATTAGCCGATAGCGATAAAATAAGCTATGTTGCAAAAATAAAAACCTCGTTCGAAAATTATAAAAGCATAATGAACCAGACCTTAGAAAGATTTGAGGCGGG
>CAZLRM010000242.1:0-2877 GCA_964561895.1 uncultured Christensenellaceae bacterium
GCGCGGTCTCCGCGCAGCAGCTTGAAGGTAAGGCCGGTAAACAGCACCTTATCGCCGAACGCCATATCGAGATTCTCCGCCATCAGCACGTCGTTGCCGCTGCGGCCCGCCGCAGCAAGCTGCAGCGACATGCGGCTGCGTTCGCTCTCGGGCTTGTCCACGCGCTCCATCTTGTTAAGCAGGCTCTCTCTTGCCTGCGCCTTGATGAAGTTTTTGCCGCCGCCCGCGCGCCCCCACGCCTTATACTGCTCGATCACCTTCTCCTGACGGCGTATCTCCTGTTGGTTGCGCTCGTAGGCTTTCTCGTGCAGGCGCTGTTTCTCCGCGCGCTGCAAAATAAACGCACTGTAGTTGCCGATATAGACATCCACCACGCCCTTATGCATATCCGCCGTGTGCGTGCACAGCCGGTCCAAAAAGTAGCGATCGTGTGATACCGCGACCACTGCACCCTCCCATATGGAGAGGTAGCTCTCCAGCCAGCCCACCGCCTCGATGTCGAGGTGGTTCGTCGGCTCGTCGAGCAGCAGCAGCGAGGGTTTGCTGAGCAGCAGCTTCGCCAATGCGAGCCGCGCGCGCTGCCCGCCCGAAAGCGTCGAAACCGCGCGGCCGTACGCCTCCTCGGGCAGCCCGAGCCCCTTCAGCACACCATTGATCGCGCTTTTATATCCGTAGCCGCCCGCGTCCTCGAACGCACGCGTAATCTTGTCGTACTCCTTGGAGACGCGTTCCCACCTGTTGGCGTCCTCCGCCGCGGCCTCCATCTCGCGCTCAAGCTCTCTCATGCGCGCCTCCAGCGCAAACGCCTGCGCAAACACCTGCAGCATGGTATCCCACACCGTGGTCTCTGAGCCTGCCGGAACCTCCTGCGAGAGGTAGCCCACCGCGGCACCCGGCGCGATGGATACGCTGCCATGATCCGCGCTCATCTCTCCGCAGACAATGCGCATCAGCGTGGTTTTGCCCGCGCCGTTGGGCCCCACAAGCCCGATACGCATATCGTCGGTCAGCGTGAAAGACACGTCTTTTAAAACCTCGTCCGCGCCAAAGCTTTTTTTGATGTTTTTAAGCGTGAGTATCGTCAACGTTACACCTCAGATGCAAAGTCTCAACGGACATTATAATGGATGGAGGGAGAAAAATAAAGCGCGAGAAGAATCATTTAATGAGGAACAATGGAGGAAGCAGATCGTTTTATTATAAAGCAAATAGCGGGTAATTATATGTTTGAATTGGTTAGTTCAAACCAAAAAGTTTTAGCGATCTCTGAAATGTATTCATCTTTAAATGGGTGTAAGAATGGAATTACTGCTGTAAAAAACAATATATGTGGCGAGATCGAGGATCAGACTTCGATTTCTGAAAAGAGGCATAAAAATCCGAAATTTGAATTATATATTGATAAAAGTGGACAATATCGTTATAGATTAAAGGCTCAGAACGGAGAGATATTAATAGTTTCCGAAGGCTATAAAAGTAAGAAATCATGCATTGACAATAGTTTCCATGTTAAAAATCATGCAGTCAAAGCGGAAACAATTGTATTGTAGTATCTTATTTTTAGTATTGAAAAGATATATTTTACTTCGATTTTTTTTACAATATTATATCCATTAATTATCTTACAAGTTAAGCTAGCTTAATCAAACATTGAGTTTAGATTTCTCTAATAAACATCCCTAAAATCCCTAAAATTCTCGTCTTTCTCCACCAGCCCCTTCAGCCTCTCCACGCTGACGCCGCTTAAGGTTCGCACCACGATATCCGCCTGCGATAAATCCTGCCTGCTGCCGCGCGCGAGATAGCCTACGGCCTTTATGCCCGCGGCTTTGGCCGCCTGCACGCCCTTCTGCGCGTCCTCGATCACCACGCACTCTGTGGGGCTTACGCCCAGCAGCTTTGCCGCCAGCAGGAATATGTCGGGTGCGGGCTTGCTGCGTCCCGCCATGTCGATCACGGATATCGCCTGCACATATTCGCCCACGCCCAGCCGCCGCACCACGCATTCCGCGTTGTCCGCGCTGGAAGACGTCGCGATGGCTGCCATGAGACCGACCTTCGCGCACCTCTTCAGCAGGCGCACCGAAGCGCGGATTGGACGCAGCGCGCCACTGCGGTAATATTCGTCGATATGCTCGTATTCCAGCCGTGTCAGCTCCGCCGGGTCGGCGGAAGAGCCGTATTTTCGCACCAGCTCCGCCCACATCTCCGCCGCGTTCACGCCGCGGTAATTACTCTGCTCGCGCCGGGTCAGCGGTATGCCGAAGCGCCTGGCCAGCCGCAGGTCGGTCTTGATGTATTCCGGTTCGGTATCCACGAGCACGCCGTCCATATCGAAAAGCACCGCTTTAAGCATCTATACCTCCGGGATGTCGAACCGGTTGAACGGGGGGCGAACCGGCCTGCTGTCAAAACACATGCGCGTTTTTTGGGTCGGGTGGACAAGGCAAACGCGGTAGGCGTGCAGCGCGAGCGGCGCTTTGGTATCGCGCGCGCCGTATTTCATGTCGCCGTAAACGCTGCAGCCGATGGCCGCAAACTGCGCGCGTATTTGGTGAAACCGCCCGGTGCGCAACCTTACGCGCACGAGCGTGAGGCCACCCTGCTGCACAAGCGTCTCGTAGGTCAGCGCCGCGTGTTTCGCGCCTGCGTCGCCTTCCTTTGCGATACGCGCGGTATGCGTCCGCTCGTCCTTGGCCAGCCAATGGTGAAGCTCTCCGCTTGCGGGCTGCGGCGCGTGTGTGAGCGCGGCAAGATAGGTCTTCTCAAACTGCCCGTTTTGTATCTGCTCCGTTAGGCGCGAAGCGGCCTTGGACGTTCTCGCGAACACCATCACGCCGCTCGTCGGCCTGTCCAGCCGGTGCACGAGGCCAAGGT
>CAZLRM010000243.1:0-2830 GCA_964561895.1 uncultured Christensenellaceae bacterium
GGCACCGGGCATTATGAAGCCGTGCAGATCACATACGATCCTGAAAAGGTATCGTACAAGGAGCTGCTTGACATATACTGGCGGCAGATCGACCCGGCGGACGGCGGCGGGCAATTTGCCGATCGCGGCAAGCAGTACGAACCCGCGGTATTTTATAACGGCGAAGAAGAAAAGCGGATTGTGGAAGAATCCCTGAAGAAGGTTGAAAAGCTGTTAGGGCGGCCTGTACACGTAAAAATACTGCCCGTAAAAACATTTTATCCGGCGGAGGGGTACCACTGCCGTTACTACGAGAAGAACCCGGAGCGATATAAACAATACAAAGAATCTTCGGGGCGCGCGCCTTTCATCCGCCATATGTGGGAGGATAAAGCGCCGCTTAAGGAGAGGCTTTCAGATTTGCAGTTTCGCGTAACGCAGCAGAGCGATACGGAACCGCCTTTTTTCAACGAATACTGGGATAACCACGCACAGGGTATATATGTGGATGTTGTGACGGGTGAACCGTTGTTCTCGTCAGCGGACAAGTTCGATTCGGGCTGCGGGTGGCCGAGTTTCACGAAGCCTCTACATGAAGCGGAAATTGAATACAGGGAGGATACAAGCCATGGCAGGCAGCGTATTGAGGTACGCTCGGAAACGTCGCACCTCGGTCATGTATTTGATGACGGCCCGGAGGAAAGAGGCGGGAGACGGTACTGCATCAATTCAGCCGCACTGCGGTTTATACCAAAAGAAAAGCTGGAGCAGGAAGGGTACGGTAAATACGCAAAGCTGTTGGAAGACGATAAATAGAAAAGAGGAATGAGGTCACATGAGAATCGTTTCATGGAACGTAAACGGACTGCGCGCGTGCTATAACAAGGGCTTTATGGATTTTTTCTATGATATTGACGCGGATATACTTTGTGTGCAGGAGACTAAACTGCAACTGGGAGATATTAAGCTGGACATACCGAACTATCTGGAGTATTGGAACTGTGCGCAGCGCAAGGGCTATTCCGGCACTGCGGTGTTCAGCAAAGTTGAGCCAGCATCTGTATCATACGGTATGGGGATTCCTGTGCACGATACCGAAGGGCGCGTTATCACGTTGGAATTCGATAAATTTTACTTCGTTACCGTGTACGTACCCAACTCGGGAGAAGAACTGAAGCGTCTTGACTATCGGATGGAATGGGACGATGATTTCAGGAGATATCTGAATACGCTGGATTCGAGCAAGCCGGTGATTGTGTGCGGAGATTTTAACGTCGCGCATCAAAATATCGATTTGAAGAACCCATCCTCGAACCATCATACAGCGGGTTTTACCGACGAAGAACGCGGGAAATTCACGGCATTGCTGGATTCCGGTTTTACGGACACTTTCAGGTATCTCTATCCCGATGTGACGGATCGGTATACTTACTGGACGTATATGTTCAACGCAAGAGCGCGGAACGCGGGATGGCGTATTGATTACGGGTGTATTTCGGAGCGTATCAGAGATGACTTAAAGGACTTAAAGATACATAGCGGCGTAATGGGGTCAGACCACTGTCCGATTGAGTTGGAGATATTCTGAAATAATATGCAAAAAATATAGTTTCATGATATAATTAAATAAAGGAGGAGCGATATTCCAGAGAATAAAACTGTACGATGAATCCAGCACTTAAAACGAAGGAATAAGCATAGGTTTTCCGGGAAATCGAAGAATAAGTTTCTTTATAAAGGAGGCTATATTTATGGAAAAGTATTTATGCGAAGAATGCGGTTACGTTTTTTCGGTTGAGAACTACGAGCCCGACTTCATGCCGGATCCCGAAGATATGATGCCGGGTGCTGTCGAATGCCCCAATTGCGGGTCGGTTGAGTGCAGTCTGGACGAATACGACGATTAACTGTACAAAAGAAAACAACAAAAGTAAAAACAATTTTTAAAGCTGCGGTGTATTTGCCGAAGAAAAACGATATTTGCAGATAATATCAGAATGATGACAGAAAAGCCCCTAAAAGGCATACAAGAATGGTTTTATGAATTCGATGAACATCTTTTAAGCGAAGATGCACCGTCGGCGTATTTCAAATCGCTTATAGATCAGGGAAGTTTCCCTGATGAGTATCCATTTTCGTTGATTCTTGAATTAAAGGCAATACCACAGCAGAAGCAGCATCATCCGGAAGGCAGCGTATTTAACCATGTGATGCAGGTGATCGATATCGCAGCCACGTTTAAAAATGAGAGTTTAGACCCGCGCGCGTTTATGTGGGCGGCGCTGTTGCATGACCTCGGCAAAATACCGACGACAAAGCTGAGAAAAGGGAAAATCATATCATACGATCACGATATAGAAGGTGAAAAGCTTACGCGAGATTTTCTGCGGCGGTGTACGGTCGATGAAAATTTTATCTCCCATGTATGCGCGCTGGTGCGGTGGCATATGCAGGTTTTGTTCGTAGTGAACGGCCTGCCGTTTGCCGATTTGCATGCAATGCTGCGCAGCGTCGATCCTAAAGAAATCGCTTTGCTTGTATTTTGTGATCGGTTGGGACGCGGCACAAAAACATCCGAAGAAGTTGAGGCGGAAAGAAAAAAGATTCAGTTGTTCCTGTCACATTGCCATAAAGTTAAAAATTCTTAGATGCAAAATTAGCACGTAATCGGAATATTTAGGTGAAAATACGGGCAAGTGCGCATTTGCATTTTCCAGGACCAGATACGCAAGTGTTATTGTTAAAGCCAAAAGATACAACCAGATAAATGCATCCGAATAATTGATTCATTGAATTGGATATCGAGAAAATTAAGAACATATAAAACGGAATATCATATAAAATTACTTAA
>CAZLRM010000244.1:0-2821 GCA_964561895.1 uncultured Christensenellaceae bacterium
TGTTTTGGCTTGCGCTTTATGCCTACTGTATAGCAGCCGTTATCAGTCTGAACATCCATGTCGCCCACCTGTGGTTTTTGGGTATTGGCATCTTCTTTGCCGTCGGCACGGCCTATTTCTGCATTGCCGAACAGGAAACAAGGTAATCTGAAATGTTTGCGTTAGTAAAGCATAAATCCGGATATGGAACGGCGTAACTGCATTATTTTATGAGCTTTATTTATACGCTGACCGGTGTGTAATATTAGTGGCGTTTTTGTTTTTGAGAGGACCGGATTCGAAGCGAGCAAACCGAAAACGAGCGCTGCCTGTGGCAGATGAAGCGAGCTGAAGGCTCTGTAAGTAATGGAGAATGCCGAGCATTAGCGATGGCAGGCGACTATTACAAACAGAAAGAGAAAGCATGCCAGTAAACTATAACCGGGCGCGCCCAATGGGCGATGAGGAGAGGTTAACGGCAGAGCACGAAAATAACCGTCTAATCTAGTATCAGATACGCGAACACCGGGTAATGGTCTGAAAATTTCGTGATGATGATGCGCGAATTTACGACCTTAATATCCTTTGAAACAATGATGTTATCGATTGCGGAATAATCGATCTCGTTTTTCGAGTAGTCGTAGTATTTCGTATCGTCCTTATTGACCACGGTATAGTTTTTGAATACGGAAAACTCGGAAAACTTTGCGTTAAAGTCCCCGGTCAATATTTTATACTTGTTTTTATCCGCGTTCATTACTTTAAGTACCTGTTCAAACTGCTTTTTTCTGGTGGACGAAGAGCGCGGAGTAAAATGCGTGTTATAAAGGGATACCGTCTTGCCGTCGATGGTCACAACCGCCCTTTGCAATATGCGTTTTTCAGAGCCTCCGCTGTCCAGCTTGAACGTTTCAATATTGGAAAGTTTGTATCGCGAAATCAGCCCGTTACCGTACTCGCCCCCGTTGGAATAATTGATGGTGGGCGAAAGTACGTTGTAAGGCATGTTCCTCGTTTTTAGGCTTGCAAGATTGTCAATGATATTATCGGCCTTGAGCTTCTGGTACGCTTCCTGTATGCCCATGATATCGGGCTGTTGATCGTAAATAAGTCGCCCCTGATTCAAAATCTTGCCGTCGCCGCGCTTGATGTTCCATGTCCCCACGGTGAGGATATTCTGCGATGTGATGTAGAGCGAGTATCTGATTTTCCCGTCCAGCGCGATGCGCACGGTTTTCATACCCTGATCGGGAATTTCGATGGTATAGCTGCTCTTGCCGCTTTTGCCGATGTCGATTTTAACCCCGCTGTTGGCCTTGGCTTTAATCGTAACCTTTGAACCGGTCGCTTTAATGACATAGCCGTATTCGTTGGGCGTGAACGACGGGTAGAGCGAGCCGCCTGTTACCGTAAGGCCGGAAAGCTGATCGTCTTTTGCAACCGCGTTGATATCCACATAATCCGCGCTGATATAGGCGGTCTGGCCTTCGTACTCCACCATGAACCAGCCTTCAATATATTTTTCCTGAGGCAGTATGGTAAGCGAAGCCCCTTTTTTAGCGACGCCGATGACTTCGGAGTCCGTACCGGGCCCGCTTCTGATGTTCACATCGTTGCTGCAGTTGACGATCGTAGCGACGTAATCGAGCGCGTACCCGTCCATAGAGGAATCGAGACAGATGTACATGCGGTTCACATACCCCGTTTTGCCGTCGTACTCCACCTGGTGCCATTGCGCATCCACATTGGTCTTCAGTATTTTAACAAATGTGCCGTGGTTCAATCTGCCGAGTAATTCAGATTCCTTGTCCGGCCCCTTGCGAAAAGCCACGTCGGTGCCGATGATCTGTCCGCTGTCCTTTACGATGCCGGCCGGAATTGTTGAAACCGACGGGCTGTCCACAGGTTTTTGTGTGGGCGTGGGCGTGGGTAAAACGTCGGGCGGCGTGGTAGGTATGGGCGCAGCCGACGGCGTTGCCGAAAGCGCGGCATCGGGCGTGCCGGATACAGAACCGCTTGGGAATGGTATAACGACCGGATCGCTTGAATATGTCGATTCCGAGCAGCCCATCAGCGCAAGCGCAAACGTCAGCATCAATATCAGCAGTTTGGAAACGGTTTTAGTCATGCATAACCTCATCTTGTGAAAATCGATATATCAGAATTATAGCCATAATCACGCGTGCGATACATATATGATGTCATATTATATCATGTAAATATGAAAGTTGTCCGTAAAACAAAGATTATTCACAAAAAATCCCGATTTTGCATCCGGTATTCAGACCGCTGACAAACTTCGTTTGCCCGCGGTTTTTGCATTACCCATCTTTATTATTGCCTTTCTCAGGGCATTGGTCTGCCACTGGCAGGCCAATCCATCGAAAGGCATGTTTCTCTGCGGAATCCTCCCCCGCTTACAGGCCCGAAACGGCATCCTTCATGCGCTGCACGTATTTGCACACGGGCGCAACGCAATCCGGCCCAAACTCCTCCACGAGCTTCACCACCGCGCTGCCCACGATCACGCCGTCCGCAACGCCCGCCATCGTTTTCGCCTGCTCTGGTGTGGAAATGCCAAAGCCCACCGCGCACGGGATACCTTTAACCGATTTGATGCGATTGACCATCGCGGCGATATCCGTCGTGATCTGTCCGCGCACGCCCGTCACGCCGAGAGACGACACGCAGTATACGAAGCCCCGCGTTTCAACAGCGATTTTGCCGATGCGCGCGTCGGATGTGGGCGCTATCAGCGATATCAACCGTACATCGTACTTCTCGCAAAAAGGCAGCAGCTCCCCCTTTTCCTCAAACGGCAGGTCGGGTACGATCACGGCGT
>CAZLRM010000245.1:0-2819 GCA_964561895.1 uncultured Christensenellaceae bacterium
GCACATTAAAACCGCTGGCAAACGAAGTTTGTCAGCGGTCTGAGCGGCAAGTTGCTTGACGTGCCGCCGTTTCTTATAATAGCTCTTATTCTTCTTTGCCCTTAAACTCCCGAAGCTTTTCATTCAGCCTTGCGGCGAGCTTTTTCTCTTTTTGGTTCATAAACAGCGCGACGGCTGTATACATGAGCAGCACCAGCACAATAAAGGCAAGCGGCTCGATCACGCTCGAAAACTCGATCCAGCCCCAGAAATACGCGAGAAAAACCAGCAGCCCCACCACCAGTATGACATGAACGGTCTGCCGCACCCGCAGGTGCTTCTTGGAGAATTCTATTTTGGAACAGAACAGCAGCTGCGGCAGCGTGGTTAAAAACGCAAGTATAATGAGTTTCCACAGGAAACCTACGCCCAGTGTGACACCCGGGTAAAACACTGTGCAGAATACTGCGGAGCAAATGGTCGTACCCGAAAGTATGATGAAAAATTCCACCAGCATGATTTTCAAAGTCTCTTTCATCATCCGCCCTCCTTACAGCATGAGTTTTCTTTTCAGATCGGGAACATATTGCCTTGAGATGATGACCTTCTCCTGATTGTCCAGCGTAGCCTCAAGCCGCCCGCTGAAGCCGGGGCTTAAAAATGAAATGATGCGTAGGTTCAGTATCACCGATTTGGATACGCGCAAAAAATCGCTGTTCGAGAACAGTTCCTCAATCTCGTAGAGCTTGTGCTTGGATTCAAACACTTTTTTGCGGCAGTAAATAAATACCTTGTTATCGACCGCCTCAAAGTAATAGATTAGCGACGGGTCGATGCGGTGGATGTCATTGCCGTCCATTCCGATAATCGTATGCCGCTGCGCTTTTAAGCCATCAATCAGCTCCAAAAGCTCTTTGCTCATCTCCCTGCACCGTATGACGATCTGCTCCTCTTCCCCCGCCACAGGCTCCTCGATCAGTATCTTCATGGGATTCCCCCGTATATTGGTTCGTATGATTATTTCTTAATTTATACCCGGCAGCTATATCAGCGGGCAGATATCCCGGGCGGATAGTATCCGCCCCTGCAGCGACTTAATGCAGCGGCTCACCACGACCCGCCGCCGCCGCCACCACCGCCGCCGCCCGACGAACCGCCGCCCGAGAAGCCGCCGCCGCCCGACGAACCGCCGCGCGACGATGAAGGCGTCACAGTCATATCGCTTTGTATGCTGGTCATCGCGCCGTTGAGCGAAGACATGAATATATAGGGCGAGAACTGATTCCCATAGCCGATATACCAATCCGGCGGTGAGACTGCGATCTCCTCAAACTGCCTGATCCACTCATCCGTAACATTCAGCACATAGGCATAAGGCAGCACACTGTAGAAATAATTCGGGTTCTCCCATACGAGCCTCTCGATCCTGTCTTTTTCAGCGCGCGTGATGAAGTCCTCAAACCCCTGTATCTTGCCGAGCCATTCCGTGCCTTTGGGCGTACGTTTTAGTATCAGCGCGGCGAACAGGCCAAGCAGCGCGGTAGCCGCCGCCGCTGTCCACGGCAGCGCAGGCTCATATGCGGATCCCTGCGCAATCGCCGCGAAAGCGAAGATCACGCCAAAGAAAAATACCAGCGAAACGATCAGCCCAAGTAAGCGCGTCCTGCGCGGGCGGCCGCGCCAGCTTCGCATCAAGCCGATCAATATAAACAGCGGCAGCAGCAGGAATATCGAAAGCATTGCCCCGAATGTCAGCCCGAACAAAAGCCCCATTTCGCCGCGGCTGATGAGCACGATGGTTGTAATGACGACGGGCAGCGCTGCAAGCAGCGTCATGCGGGGCTTAAGCTTTTCGGAAGCCTTTGTAAACACGCGATTGTCTTCCGTTTTAAATTCATCGGTCACCATGCGTTGCGCATACTGTACCGTATTATAGAACTTGTACTTTAAAGACCCGGAGGTCACCGAAGGACCCCTCGCAAATAACTGGCCGAATATATATGTCTCAAACGGCTTGGCATCCGGCCCCAGCGCGCTGCGCCAGTTGATGCGGAAACCCGACCCATACTTCTCAATCGTAATATAGCCCTTGTCCGCCCAATAGATGAGCAGGCTTACGATGTCACGCGTATCGGTCACGCCGTCGTTGATATAGCCGATTTCAGCGGGCGTCATGCCTTCGGGCGCAAAAAACTCCACCGTCTTTACGGGCTTATTATCAATGCCGAACATCAAGAACAATATAAAGCCCAGCAGCACCATCGCGCCGATTACGCCCATCAGTATCCAGTCGGGTGTGCGGATATCCGGCACATCGAAATACCCTTGGGGCAGCTCCATGCGCATCGTCACCGCCTCGTACGCGTACAGCTCACGGTTCATCTCGCCCAATATCGTATTGCCTTCCACACTGTAAGTAAGCTCCTTGGGGTCGTACCCCTCCGAGCCCATGTAGCCTATCGAAAAACCGAGGCTTTCTGCGTTAAACTCTTTGGGCAGCGTCACTGAAAACGTCAGCTTGTCCGTCATAGACGTCCACTGGTCGCCGATGATGTTGTAATAAACCTCGTCGAAATCGGCAACGCCGTCGCCGCTAAAGTGCAGCTTATAGCTGATTTTATAGGTCTGTTCGCCGAAAACGTACTCATCCGGATCGCCGATCTTGATGTTGACGGCGTCATAGCTTCGGCTGACATCGTAATTATAGCCTTCCACATCCACATCCGTCACCCATGAATGCACCTTGTTCTCGTAGGTTTTGCCGCCCGATTCGCGCTTCATCACAGTATCGACGGGGATCACGCGGTAAAGCCCGTGCTTGTAATCCACGAAATTGACAT
>CAZLRM010000246.1:0-2814 GCA_964561895.1 uncultured Christensenellaceae bacterium
TTCTTGTTTAAGTACTTCACGAACGATACGATACCGCCCTCGAAGCAGTAGTCGTTCTTCTGATCCGTACGCTCGTCGCTAAGGCAAATGCGCAGCCCACGGTTTAAAAACGCGAGTTCGCGCAGGCGCACTTTAAGCGTATCGTAGTTGAATTCGGTCGTTTCGAATATTTCCGGGTCAGGCCAAAAGCTTATCATCGTACCCGTTTTGTCCGTCTCGCCCGTTATGCGAATTTCCCCCTGAGGCTCACCTCGCGCAAAGTTCATCGTAAACTCCTGGCCTTCACGGCAAACTGTGGCAATCAAACGCTCGGAGAGCGCGTTGACGACCGAGACGCCTACGCCGTGCAGACCGCCCGAAACCTTGTAGCCCTCGCCGCCGAACTTGCCGCCCGCGTGCAGTATCGTCAGCGCCACCTCCAGCGCAGATTTACCCGTCTGCTGCTGGATACCGACCGGTATGCCGCGCCCGTTGTCTTCGATGCAAGCTGAGCCGTCCTTGCGCAGCGTCACGCTGATATGGTCACAAAAACCCGCCATCGCCTCGTCGATGGAATTATCCACGACCTCGTATACCAGATGATGCAGCCCGCGCACATCGGTAGAGCCGATGTACATGCCCGGGCGCTTGCGCACGGGTTCAAGGCCCTCCAGTACCTGTATCTGTTGGGCGCCGTAGTCGTTTTCCGCCATCGTATGATCCATTGCTGTCTCCTTAAATTGATATAAGTATTTAAATTATAATCTTGTTCTTTTATGCAGCGTCGCGGGCGATATGGGCGAATAAAAAATAAAATACTTGCCTTGCAGCTTGGCTACCACGACCGATTTGATATTGAGCTTATCGATATAGATATTGTGCGCGCTGTCGCCCAGCTTGTTTAAAAAGCGGTTGGTATCGTCGTTTGCTTTTGCTTCTTTATAATCGAGTATGAATATGACATCCTTTAAGGGTACAATTTCATCCTTGCCGATATGCAGCACCATAAGCTCTCCTGTCCCTATTCTTCTTAATTATATATACATTATAGCCGAAAAACGGAAAGATTAAAAGGTTTATTTATGCCAAAGCAGCACTTTTCATAATCTGTCCACATGCTGTCCGCATTTCCTCCTCTCGCTGTCCTCTCGTATTGCACGGCGAAGAAAAACAAGCTATACTGGCTATTATAAAACGGGGCAAGGAGATAAAAACATGGTACGGCGCATCTATGTGGAAAAAAAATACGGGTTTGATATCGCTGCAAAAAAAGCGCTAAGCGACTTTCGGGGAACACTGGGAAAACAGGCGCTGCAAAATGTACGAATTCTGATCCGCTACGACATCGAAGGCATGGACGAAAATGCTTTTGACGCCGCCGTGCGCACGGTTTTTTCCGAACCCGCCGTGGATACCGTGCATTATGATTCATTTGAAAAGGCTGCGGACGAAATATCGTTCGCCGTGGAATACCTGCCCGGCCAGTACGACCAGCGCGCCGACAGCGCGGCGCAGTGCGTGGAACTCGCAACTAAGAGTGCCCGCCCTGTTGTGCGCTGCGCGACCGTATATGTGCTGAGCGGAGCATCGCAGGACGACGCACAGGATATTAAAAAATACGTGATCAACCCGGTGGATTCGCGCGAGGCATCCGATACGCTTCCCGAAACGCTCAAGGACAACCTGCCCGAGCCGGAGGATGTGCCGGTGCTGAATGGCTTTACCTCGCTTAATCGCGCGGGGCTTGCTGCCATGCGCGGCGAATACGGCCTCGCGATGAGCATCGAAGATTTGGAATTCGTACAAGCCTATTTCCGCAGTGAAGAGAAGCGTGATTTAACGCTCGCCGAGCTGCGCGTCATCGACACCTATTGGTCGGATCACTGCCGCCACACCACGTTTTTAACAAAGCTCACGGACGTCTCATTCGGTGAAAGCGCGCAAGACGTACAGCACGTATATACCGAGTATCTGAAGGCGCGCAAAGCCGTCTATGGGGACAGGGAGAAGGACATCTGTCTCATGGACATCGCAACGCTGTATGCGAAGGAAGCCAAAAAGCAGGGGCTGATGAAAGACTTCGACGAATCCGACGAGATCAACGCGTGCTCTATCCGCCAAAAGGTGCGCATAGACGGGGAAGAGAAAGACTACCTCGTGATGTTTAAAAACGAAACGCACAACCACCCCACCGAAATTGAGCCTTTCGGCGGTGCGGCGACCTGTCTTGGCGGCGCGATCCGCGACCCATTGTCCGGGCGCTCGTATGTATACCACGCGATGCGCGTCACGGGCAGCGGCGACCCGCGGGTACATATCTCCGATACGATGCCGGGAAAGCTGCCGCAGCGCAAGATCTGCCGCGAAGCGGCGGCGGGGTATTCGTCCTACGGCAACCAGATCGGCCTCGCGACGGGGCTCGTCGATGAAATCTACCATGCGGGCTACAAAGCCAAACGCATGGAAATCGGTGCGGTAATCGGCGCCGCGCCCGCTGAAAACGTGATAAGAAAAACACCCGAGCCGGGAGACCTTATACTGCTGCTGGGCGGCGCAACAGGCCGCGACGGCTGCGGCGGCGCAACGGGTTCATCCAAGGCGCACGACACTTCATCGATTGATACCTGCGGTGCGGAGGTGCAGAAGGGCAACCCCTTAACCGAACGCAAGCTGCAAAGACTGTTCCGTAATCCTGAATTCTCGCGCCGCGTCAAGCGGTGCAACGATTTCGGCGCAGGAGGCGTGTGTGTCGCCATCGGCGAGCTTAGTGACGGCGTATGCGTGAACCTCGACTTGGTGCGGAAAAAATACGAAGGCCTTTCCGGCACGGAGCTC
>CAZLRM010000247.1:0-2803 GCA_964561895.1 uncultured Christensenellaceae bacterium
ATAACCTTACCCATCCGCAGCAACGTATCTGGTACACGGAAAAGATGCATCCGGGAACCGGCATGTGGAATAACGCCGGAACGCTGAAAATCAAGGGGCGAATAGACTATGCGTTGCTTGAGCGGGCGTTGAATATCATCATTGAAGAGAATGATTCTATAAGACTTCGTATCGGCACCCATGAAGGTGTGCCTTATCAGTATGTGGCACCGTACGAACCGTACAAGGTGGAAATACTGGACTTTTCTGAGCTCGGAACAGAGAAAATGTATGAATGGGACAGGCGGCAGACCCAAACGCCGATGCCGCTTATCGAAAGCAGGTTGTACTATTTTGCGTTTCTAAGCGTTAGCCCTGGCGAGTGCGGGATCTATGCAAAATTTCACCATATTATTTCAGATGCAATTTCAATTGTAGTATTTTCAAATCAGTTG
This sequence comes from uncultured Christensenellaceae bacterium, assembly GCA_964561895.1. GTDB lineage: Bacteria > Bacillota > Clostridia > Christensenellales > SZUA-584 > JAEWCC01. The sequence goes on from CAZLRM010000247.1 coordinate 435, forward strand.
ATGGAATGTTATCAACAGATGATAGACGGGAATCAGCCTGAAATCATTAAGCGCCCGTCTTATGTGGAATATATTGCGCAGGAACAGGAATACCTGAAGTCAAAAAGGTTTGCATACGATCATGATTACTGGGCGAAACAGTTTGAACATCTGCCGGAGCCGACCATATTAAAACCCAAAAAGACCAATGAGACGCGTACCGAAGCGCAGCGAAAGGCATATGTGCTGCAGGAGTCGTTTTCAGGGAAAATACGGGAATACTGCGATCATACAGGCATTTCAGTATTTGCGCTGTTTTTATCCGCGCTGTCGATTTATATCAATCGTGTAACCGGCAAAAAAGACATGATTGTAGTCGCGCCGGTAGCCAACAGGTCTAAGCTGAGTGAAAAAGGAATTTTTGGCATGTTTGTGAGCATGGTGCCTGTGCGTATCGAAATATCCGACGTGCTTTCTTTTTCAGAATTCTCACAGATTGTTTCCAACGAGTGGTTTTCCGCGCTGAAGCATCAGAAGTATCCGTTCGACATGCTGATGCACGAAATACACCAGACACATCAAAACCTTGATTCGCTATGCGATGTGGTACTATCCTATCAATTCGGTAAATTTATTAAAGATACCGAGCAGTTTACATACGAAGGCCGCTGGCATTTTTCGGGGGATCAGGCAAGCGCGCTCAACATCCATATCAATGACCGCGAAGACGAAGGCCGGTTCATACTTAATTACGACTACCAAACGCCGCTTTTCTACGATAAAGAGATTGAATATTTCCATAACCACCTTATTAATATCATACGCGACATGATCCGTCACCCGAACAAGCCGATATATATGCTCGATTTGATGTCAGAGGAAGAGCGCAGGCGTATACTGCTACGTTTTAACGATACAGCGCGCGACTATCCCACGGGGGAAACGCTCAAAGATTTGCTGCAGAAGACATTTGATAATATGCCGGACGCCACCGCAATCGTATGCGCCGGCAAGGAGATGACTTATCGTGAACTTGATGAGCGCTCCAGCGCACTCGCCGCATATCTTGTATCTTTTGGCGTACGCAAAGAAAGCATTGTAGGGCTTGTAGTCGGCCGCACCATGGAATATTGTGTCTGGGTAATTGCAATAATCAAAGCGGGCGGCGCGTTTTTGCCGATCGACCCCGAACTGCCTGCGGACCGAATATCGTACATGCTTTCAGACAGCGGAGCTAAGGTTTTAATCGTTTCGCCAAAGTACGCAAATAAATGCCCGAATGAGAATGGGCTGCGCGTGATCGCCGCGGACATATCGTGCGCCCCGTCCGACGGCATCAGGTACGATTGCGCGCCGGATAACCTTGCATATGTGATTTATACCTCGGGTTCAACCGGACAACCCAAAGGCGTACAGATTGAGCATCGTTCGATCGTAAATTTCGCTTATTCAATGAATGAGATATGGGATCTTTCAAAAGGCGGCAGGCTGCTGGGCGCGTCGTCGATTTCGTTTGATGTCAGCGTAATGGAGTTTGTGCTCGCTCTTTCAAATGGCTTGACGCTGGTATTCGCTCAGGAGCATGAAGTCGCGGTGCCGCGCAATATGGTCAATCTGATACAAACCGCGAAAGTCAACATGATGGTTGTGACGCCCGGACGGATGGAACTATTGCTGTCCGATAAGCAGGGAGGCGAGTGTATTTCCAATTTCAGAGAAATTGGAATGGGTGGCGACGTTTTATCCGAGAAGTTATTAATAAATGTACAAATTAAAAACAGGCATGCACGAATAACGAATTTTTATGGCCCAACTGAGATTACAGTATGTTGTACATGTATCAATGTAACGAATGTAAAAGTACCCAGTATCGGGCATCCGATGCCGAATGTAAAAGCATATATCCTGGACGCGCACCATAATCTCGTGCCCATCGGTGTACCGGGCGAGCTGTGCATTGGCGGGCCGGGTTTGGCGCGCGGTTACATCAACAAGCCGAAGCTTAACAGCGAGAGGTTTATTGAAAACCCATTCGTGCCCGGAACCAAGTTGTACCGTACGGGTGACCTCGCAAGGTGGTATCCGCTGGGCGAGATTGAGTTCTTAGGACGAATCGATAAACAAGTAAAGATACGTGGTTTCAGAATCGAACTTGGGGAGATCGAAAGCCGGCTGCTAAGTGTGCCGGGAGTAACATCCTGCGCGGTAACCGATTATACCAACGACGCTACGGGAAGCCGGTTTCTATGCGCATATCTGTGCGGCAATCCGCCAAACAGCTCGGTTATTAAAGAGCATTTAAACCGTGAACTGCCCGTTTATATGATACCGTCAGTATTCATTAACGTAGAAAGCCTGCCATTCAACATGAGCGGCAAGGTAGACAGAAA
>CAZLRM010000248.1:0-2787 GCA_964561895.1 uncultured Christensenellaceae bacterium
GCAGAAAATCCGTCTCCTTTTTGTCGCCAAAACCGCGGCTCACCGCCACGGTGAACGTGCAGACGGACACGCCGGATGTAGTGGTCCTGAGTTCCGGGTCCTTCGTCAGGTTTCCAATGATGATCGCCCTGTTCATACACGTACCATCCTTTACAGTCTGATTATGTTGTACCGGAGCACACCGTCATGGATGTTATAGTTGCGTTCCAACTCAAGCGGAAGCGTGGATACGGCTTCGAATGTCATGAGCACATAGTAGCCTTCCGAGATATAGTTGATCTCGTATGCCAGCTTGCGGATGCCCCATTCGTCCACCTTTTCTACTTTGCCGCCGTTTTCCTCAACGAGGGTTTTAAACTTTTCGACGATCGATTTTCTCGTTTCCTCGTCGATGTCCGGCTTCAAAATATACATGCTTTCGTACTTGTTCATCGCTTGTACCTCCTTATGGACTCTCCGCCGCACAAATGCAAAGCATTCGTTTAGCAGATGTGGCCTCGCGTCAATGCGCGAAGCAAGAAAGACGCTACGATGAATGATTATACCACCGCGATCGTGCAAATACAACTGATAATTTTCATCGGAGGCCCTCATCCATACCGTACCGGTAAAAACATTATATCATAAAAATAGAATAACGTGGCAAGTATTTTACTTCGATATCCCCTCTGTCTTGAGCACGAACTGCACGCTGCCGCCGTTGCGCGCGTCCATAAACGAAGTATAACCCTTCGCATTATCCGCCAGAACGTCCAGATAGCCTTTCAGCCCCTCCAGCGTACTCTTAAGCTCTTTAAGACCGTCCTCGCTTAGCGTCGCCATGCCGACCTTCATGTCCTCCACGCCGCTGATCATCTCGTCCAGCGCGTCGATCAATTTCGGTACGCCCGCTGCAGCCTCCGCCGCGCCGCCATCTAGGTCGCCCGCACCGGCCGAAAGACGGCCGACCGCGCTGGATAATGAAGCGCAAGCCGAGGATATCTGATGCGCACCGTCCAGAAAAGTAAGGCTCGCCGCGTAAAGCTGCGCGCTGCTTTGACGCAGCAAGTCCACGCTGTCCGCAAACGTCGTCGAGAATCCGGTATAGAAACTGCCCATGCCCGCGCTTAAGCCCCCCGCGAGCGTCTTCAGGCTCTCGGAATTTCCGGCTAGCTCCTCAATGCCGTCCTGCTGGGTGGCAAGCAGGACGGCTAGCGTCAACACGTCCGCATCCGCCGGATAATTTGCGGCAAGCCCCGCCGCAAGCGATGACAGCTGCGAGTTCGTTGTTGATAACCCGTCTATACCGCCGTCCAGTCCGGATACGCCCGTACTCAAAAGCGCCATGTTGTCGTTTAAATCGGAGATATCCTCCGCCATGTCGTTCACGCTTTGCTGCAGCGCCGCCATTCCTGAATCAAACGCCTGAAAATTGGTTGTAAACTGCGCCGCACCCGCATAAAACTCCGCAGCGGAGCTTTTAAGCCTGCGCATATTGGCATAAATCGTACCCGCGCCTTCCGCCATATCGGCGGTTCCGTCCGCGAGGTCGTCCAGGCCGCTTTTAAGCGTTTTCGCGACATCCTTCATCTCGCGCAGCGCGGAAAGCAGATCACCGATACCCTGCTCCATATCGTCCGCGCCCGAGATCATATCATCCGCGCCCTGCGTCATGCCGTCCACATCGACGAAATCCCCGTAACTGTCAAGGTTCGGCGGCGCTTTGGGCAGCGCAATGATGCTGATGGGTTCAAGCGCCATGTCCTTTCCCTCCAGCGTGAACGAGAACGTATCCTCCGGCAGCGGGAAAGAAGCGTAAGAAACCGTGAGTGTGGAACCGGCAGTCACCGACGAAGCGTTGTCCGGTAGGCTTTTCACCGTATACATCGCGTTATTAAGGCTCAGCGAAACCTGCACAGCAAACGGCGTCAGCAGCTCGCGTTCCGTTTCCTCATACATTTCACCCGTCCCCGTTTCGTTCCGTACTGTCATTTCTATGGCCAGCACGCCTGTCTTGCCTGCTATATCCCGTGCATTAATCTCTTTGCCGTCCAGGGTATAGCGGATATCAAAACTGACCGGCAGCGCTTTGTCTGTCTCACCCTGATAATAGAAAGGGGAACCGGCAGATGCGCTCCATGTAATCTTTTCGCCGTCTGTTTCGGGCGTCTGTGCACCCGAAAGGTTCAATACGGAGGTATATGCGCCGAAGTCTGTGATATTCCCCCCGTCCGGAAAGCAATTGACCACGGTCGCGCTTTGATAACTCCCGTCGTTGTCGAGTATCGCGTATACGGTCTCGCTCTTGACGCTGCCCAAGCCTGCCTCTGCACCCGGCAGCAATACCGTCAGCATCGCGGCTGCGATGAACACTGCCGTCCCGCCCCGAAGCGCCCGTAAATTTTTTCTTGAAGTCAGATGTTTGATAATGCGGATCATAGCATACTCCTTTTCATGGCAGCCGACTGCCGAAGCGCGCGCGTTGTCGCGCAGATGGCCTTGTCGAACAGTATGAACAAAGCGGGCAGTACGAACATGATGATAATGAAACTGATCAGCGCGCCGCGCCCCACGATGGTCGCGATCTCCCGTGTGGCTTTCATTGAACTGACCAATGTGATGGATAGCGTCGCGAAATAGAATGTGAGCATGCTCGTGAGCATAGGCCGCGCGGATGCGCCGATCGCCTGTCGCACCGCTTTTTTGGGATCCGCCGTGCGCATGCGGAACTCCAGATAGCGCGATGTCATCAATATGGCGTAGTCCACCGTCGCGCCCAGCTGTATCGCGCCCACGAACACCGGCGTT
>CAZLRM010000249.1:0-2765 GCA_964561895.1 uncultured Christensenellaceae bacterium
TCGCAGATATTAACAATCTCGGGCAGTTCGGAGGAAAATATCATTACCGATTTTCCTTCACTCGAAAGCTGCCGGATGATGCTGTAAATCTCGCTCTTTGCACCTACGTCGATACCGCGCGTCGGCTCGTCCAGCAAAAGCAAATCGCTGTCCGCAAACAGGCATTTGGCGAACACCACTTTTTGCTGGTTCCCGCCTGAAAGCTTGGATACTTCTTTTTCCGGGCCGCTCGTGGCAATCCTGAGCTTTTCAATATATTCAAGCGCGCCTTTCATCTCTTTTGCAGAATTGATGAATCCATTACTGGATATTTTCTTCATATTCATGACCGGCACATTTCCGCGTATTGAGAGCATCGTGAAAAGGCCTTGACTTCTGCGCTCTTCGGGTACCAGCGCTATACCGGCCGCGATGGCATTATGCGACCCTGCCTGCAGCGTTTTCCCTTTCAAAGAGATTTCCCCGCGGTATCCGTCCGCTCCGAAGATTGCGCGCGCCAACTCGGTTTTACCCGCGCCGACGAGTCCGTAAAACCCTACAATTTCGCCCTTATTCACGTCGAATGAAATATCATTGAGCTTATCGTTCGACAAGTGCTTCACTTCGAGTATTTTTTCTTCGTTTTGATTTTCCTTTGGGTGGTATATCTCAAATACCGTCTTGCCGATCATCAGTTTGATAAGTTCAGCACGGTTTTTCACTGCTGATATTGGTTTTGTATCGATATGCCCGCCGTCGCGCATTACCGTCACATAATCGCCGATCTGAAATATTTCATCAAGCCTATGGGATATGTAAATTACGGTAACGTTTTTCTCGCGAAGACCCCGGATGATATTAAACAACCGGTTGATCTCATTTTCGGAAAGCGCGGCCGTAGGTTCGTCCATAATGATGATGTCCGATTCCGACGCCACAGCTTTGGCAATCTCAACAATCTGCTTTTTTGCTACGCTCAGCGTGGAAACGAGTTGTTTCGGATTAATGGATGGCTCCAGACTTTTTAAAACATCGATGATTTTTTTTATCTTGTCCGTTTTCTTCAGGAATCCGAATGTCGTATCCTCAACACCAAGTGTCAGGTTTTCTTCTACCGTCAATTGATCGACGACGTTCAATTCCTGAAAAAGTGTGCTAATCCCCTTTTGTTTGGCATCCTTTGTGTTATCGGCGCAGTATTCTTTGCCATTCAAGTATACTTTGCCGCTTGTCCTTGCGATAGCGCCCGTCAATATCTTGATCAGTGTGGATTTCCCCGCGCCATTCTCTCCCACCAGGCAGTGGATCGTATTTCTCTTTATATCAAAGCTGACATCGTTTACGGCCCGTATGCCCGGAAAATCTTTTACAAGATTTCTTATCTCCAATACGTTTTCTTTGATCGCCTCACCCATGTTATATACGCTCCTTAGCAGACCGGCCTAAGGTCTCTAAAATTTGGATGGGAGGAAATTTTCATTTCCTCCCGCCCATCACATTATCTGAGTTTTGTTCTGATTACAATCAGCCACCGAACTGTTCAGCAAGCCAAGCTTCGACATCGGCTTTATCTACCGAATAGTAAGAGATAAGGTCAGCTTTCGCGATGTATTCTTTTTCAACATCCTCTTTCTGCTCAATCTCTTTGGTCAGAAGCTGAACCAGAACGTCAATCCTGGTTTTGCCGGTATCGATCGGCGGAAGCGCCATGCTGAACTTCAGCGAGCTGTTGGCGTCATATATCTGACCCATCTGAACTTCGTCAAAGTCGCAGGTGCAAATAAGTTCCGTCGTCGGCTTTCCGTCTTCGCCCACTGTTCCTCTTCCGGACTCAGTCAGGCCTGCCAATACGCCGCGCGCGATTCCGCCGGATTCCGCATAGATCAGGTTGACTTCCGGATGCTGCTGCACGACGTCTTTAATGATCCGCTTCGCGTCATCTTCGTTGTTCGCTTCGAGGCAGCCAAGGTCTGTAGCAGTCGCGTCTACCGCCTTAACAGCAGCCACAAACGGGTCTGTACGGCCGGATTTAACTTCGACGTGGTTCGGCCAGCCAAGCTGTACCATAACGATCGGCTTGTCGGGGTTAGCAGCTTTCCACTGTTGCGCCATTTCCGTACCCATTGACGTGGAAACGCCAGCTTCGTCGTTCCGGACTACCGGAATGCCGCTTCCAGGAACAGGGCTGAAGAATGAAGCCATTGCAATCCCATTGTCGATGCAATCCTGAATACCAGGTTTTGCGGCATCGTTATCCCAGATATGCAGCGTAGCCGCATTCATGCCCTGAGCCGTAATCTGATCGATATTCGACGTCTGTGTGCTCGGATCGCCTTTGCCGTCAAACGCGATAACTTCAAGGCCGTATTCCTCTAAGCCATACGCCTGCCCTGCAGCAAACTGCGCCTGATGGAATGTCTCTCTCATGTCGGAAACGAAGTATGCAATCTTCATACCTTCAACGGGAGATTTTGCGGCCTCAGTAGTTGTCGCCGCAGCCTCAGTCGTTTTCGCAGCTTCCGTTGTCGTTGCCGCCTGAGATTCGGTTGTAGCGCCAGTGCCAGCGCAGCCAGCCAGCATTCCAAAGGCAAGCATAATGCTAATGGAAATCACGATAACCTTTTTCATATTGTTCCTCCTTCAAGTATATGTTGTTTAACCAACGCATAGCGTTGATTAACTTGTTGACAAATTTTAAGTGTAAATCTGAAATGACCAGTTAAATAAAATATGTTCTAACAATTGTTGAGTTTAGCATATGATTTGGAATTTGTCAACACAAAGGT
>CAZLRM010000250.1:0-2757 GCA_964561895.1 uncultured Christensenellaceae bacterium
GCCGCGATACATTCATTTTCTCGGCCAGCTCTTCCTGAGACCAGCCGATGTTTTTACGCAGTGCCAGGATTTTATCCGCTAATATCATTTTCTTATTCCTCTATTCATGTTTGTTTTCTTCGCGATCGCAAACAAAGCATAACAGGCATTGCGGTTGCACACTATCAATCCGACTTAGAAATTGCGCAACCGGCAGTTGCATTTTCGAAAAAATCTATAACGGCTTTTCCTCTGAATCTATCGCCTTGCCGTTTTTGCCGTATGGATATACACCACTTCATCTACTTCCTGTCGGTAAACCTGCCGTCCGCCTCTCTCGCCCGCGCGAACGTGAGCAGGAATACTTCCCGCGCGCCCGCTTGTATCATCGCCTGCGCACAGGCCGCCGCCGTCGCGCCGGTGGTCAGCACATCGTCGATGAGCAGTGCGCGCCCCGAAAGCGGGCCGTTCGGCTCAAACGCACCCCGCATGTTTTCTTTTCGCTGCTGCTTATTCAGCTTCGTCTGCGTCTTCGTGTTGCGCGTGCGCTTTGCGCCCGCAACATACGGTACACCGAGCGCTTCCGCGATGCGCTTTGCCAAAAGCTCCGCCTGGTCGAACCCGCGCGATTTGCGGCGTTTTATATGCAGCGGTACGTTGCACACCGCGTCAAAGCCGCCCAGCGTTTTGGCGGCTTCCGCCATGCGATCGCCCATAAAAATACTGAGCCAGCGCTTGTCGCCGTATTTAAGCCCTTGCACGATGCGCGCCGCGATACCGTCGTACCAAAAGAGCGAATACGCAGAGAGGCCCATCATCTCCGCGTGCCCTGCGGCCAGCGCTTTTAGCTGCGCTGCGCACTTAGGGCAGATGCTGCCCCGCGCGCCTTTTTCCGCACCGCAGCCCACGCACTTGGGGATATAGGGGAATACCCTGTCGATCAGCTTCGTCAGCCATCCGATCATCCGCTCACCCCCAGTATCTCGCCGATCTCCTTGAGCTCGTGGTCAAGCGTCGTGTAGCGCCCCAAAATCCGGTTGTTTTGTACCATCGCTTCCACACTCTCTTTTCGTCCTATGATAATGACCTTCTCCATCGCGCGCGTGAGCGCGGTATACAGCAGGTTGCGCGAGAGGAAGCGCCCGCCGCCCGAAAGCAGCGGCAATATCACGACGGGAAACTCACTGCCCTGCGACTTGTGCACCGTCACCGCGTAGGCGTGCTCGATCTGCTCTAATTCGGGGTAAGCGTACGTTGCGTCGCGGTTGCCGTCAAAGCGGATTACAACCTCTTTCAAATCGGTATCGATCGACACGATGCGCCCGAGGTCGCCGTTGAAAACGCCTGTACCGCGGTTGTACATCTGCATGCCGTCGGCGTAGTACCACTCCATACCGTAGTTGTTGCGCGTCTGCATCACCTTGTCGCCCTCGCGGAACAGCGTATCGCCCACCTGCACCTCAGGGCGCGATACAAGGCGCGGATTCAGCAGCTCGCGTATTTCCATATTGAGGTTGTAAACGCCGAGCAGCCCCTTCTTGATGGGGGATAAAATCTGCACGTGTTCCAAAATATCGTATTTGGCGGGCAGCTCACCCTGTGTCAATAGCTGCTTGATGCGCTCAATCACGGCTTCCGGCTCCGTCTCGGGCATGAATATGAACTCTCCGGTGGTATACAGCTCCGGGTTTTCGCCGCGATTGACGCGGTGCGCGTTCTCCACGATGGTGCCGCCTTCCTTCTGGCGATAGAACCTGGTGAGCTTCGTCACGGGAAACACGCCGCTGGATATGACGTCGCGCAGCACATTGCCCGGCCCCACGGAAGGAAGCTGGTCGGCGTCGCCCACGATGACGAGCCTTAAGCCGGGGGAAAGCGCGCGCAGCAGCGCGCGCATGAGGAAGATGTCGATCATCGACGCCTCGTCCACGATCACCGCTTCCGCTTCGAGCGGGTTGTCCTCGTTGCGGATGAAGCGCGCTTCGTTTTCGAAGCCCTCGTCCTCGCCCACGCCGTATTCCAATAGCCGGTGGATGGTGCTGGCGGCGCGCCCTGTGGACTGCTCGATACGCTTGGCGGCGCGCCCCGTGGGCGCGCACAGCGCGGTCGTCACGCCGCTCTGCTCGAAAATACTTAATATGGCTTTGATAATGGTGGTTTTGCCCGTACCGGGCCCGCCCGTGATAACGACTACCTGCGAGCAGAGCGCCATCAGCACAGCGCGTTCCTGCTCCTCGGACAATTCGACGCCGCCGATATAGCGTGCATATGCCGCCGCCGCGTCGCGGATGGGCACGCGCGGGGCGCATCTGCCGAGTGTGTACAGCCTTTGCGCCATGTCCGTTTCGGAGATATATGCCGCCATGTGGAACACGGCGGGTACGTTGTTGACAAACTTCTGCGCGATCTGGTCGGAAAGCGTCATCGCACTAATACGCGCTTCCACAAGTGCTTCGGAAACGCCCATCATGAGCGCTGCGCGGCGGATCAGCTCGTAGCGCGGCAGGCACGTATGCCCGTCGTTCATCGCGGTCACGAGCTCGTGCCGGATCCCCATATCGATACGGTAGTCGGAGGTGGGTTCCACGCCGATACCTGCGGCAATCCTGTCGGCGCGTTCGAAACCGATGCCATAGATATCGTCGATCATGCGGTAAGGGTTTTCGCGGATCAGCGCCGCCGCCGCCGCGCCGTAACGCTCCAGCGCGCGGAATGCCTGTTTCACCGAAAGCCCGAGGCTTTGCAGATCGATAATGACCTGCTTGACGCCCACGTGCT
>CAZLRM010000251.1:0-2747 GCA_964561895.1 uncultured Christensenellaceae bacterium
GGAGAAAGGCCTTGCGCCGCTGGCGGAGCTGTTATGGGCGCAGCAGACGAAGGACACAGAGCTGCTGGAAGTGGCAAAGCAATATGTGAGCGGGGAAAAAGGGGCAGAATCTGCGGAGGACGCGGTATCAGGTGCTCAGGATATCGTAGCGGAGCGTATATCGGACGACGCCGGCATCAGAAAGCAACTGCGTACGCTGATTCGCAAACAAGGGTTTGTCGTATCCAAAGCGCAGAGCAAGGAAAGCACGGTTTACGACTTGTACTATGATTTTTCTGAGCCGATTATACGGCTCGTTCCGCACCGCATACTCGCGCTGGACCGCGGAGAACGTGAGAAGATACTCAATGTGAAGCTCGATATGGACGAAGCAGAGTCGCTGCTGCTGCTTTACGGCGCGGTACTGCGCCCCGGCTGGAAGAGCGATTATCTGCGCGAAGCCGTTGCGGATGCATACAAGCGGCTCATATTTCCGTCCGTAGAACGCGAAATTAGAAATGAGCTGACAGAGTCTGCGGAAGAGCAGGCGATCCGCGTGTTTGGCGTAAACCTAAAGCACCTGCTGCTGCAGCCGCCAGTACGCGGCAAAGTGGTGCTGGCACTCGACCCCGGCTTTAGGACGGGCAACAAGGTAGCGGTGGTAGACGCGACCGGTAAGGTGCTTGATACGGGCGTGGTCTACATGACGCTGGAGCACCACAATGTAACCAAGGCTAAGCAAATCATCAAAGCGCTGATAGAGAAGTACGGCGTGCAGATCATCGCGATCGGCAACGGCACGGCCTCGAAGGAGACCGAAGCGGTCGTAGCGGAACTGCTAAAAGAGATCAAACGCGAAGTGTACTATATGATCGTCAGCGAAGCGGGCGCTTCGGTATATTCGGCCTCAAAGCTCGGCACAGAGGAGTTCCCGGAATATGACGTCGCGCTGCGCAGCGCGGTATCTATCGCAAGGCGGCTGCAGGATCCGCTCGCGGAGCTTGTCAAGATAGATCCAAAGGCTATCGGTGTGGGGCAGTATCAGCACGACGTGAACCAGAAACAGCTTGCGGGGGCTCTCAGCGGCGTCGTAGAGGACTGCGTGAATACGGTGGGTGTGGACTTAAACACGGCTTCACCCTCGCTGCTGCAATATATATCGGGCGTATCATCCGCCATCGCGAAGAACATCGTGGAGACACGGCAGACCAAGGGGCGCTTTAAAAGCCGCGACGAGCTCAAAAAGGTAAAAGGCCTCGGAGACAAGGCCTACGAGCAGTGTGCGGGCTTTCTGCGCATCCCCGGTGCGAAGAACATACTCGACAATACCGCGATCCATCCCGAGTCTTACGAGGCGGTGGATAAGCTCATGCGCATGATGGGCATCAGTCCTAATGACATGAAAGCGGTAGAGGCGCTTAAGGCCAAGGTAAGCGTGCAGGACGTGCCGCAGCTCGCAAAGACTGTGGGCGTGGGCGAGCCGACGCTCAAGGATATACTTGAGGAACTCAAAAAGCCGGGCAGAGACCCGCGCGACGCCTTCGAGCAGCCTGTGTTCCGTTCCGACGTGATGCATCTGGAGGATTTGAAGGAAGGCATGGTGCTGACCGGCACAGTACGCAACGTGACAGATTTCGGCGCGTTTGTGGACATCGGTGTGCATCAGGACGGCCTTGTGCATATTTCACAGATATCCGATCGTTATATCAAACACCCGATGGATGCCGTCAAAACGGGCGACATCGTCAAGGTGAGAGTGCTGGGTATCGATACGGCGAAAAAACGGATTTCGCTGACCATGAAGGATGTAAAGTAGGAGGCGCATATGAAGCTTGCGGTATTCGATTTTGACGGCACGCTGTCGCCGCAGGACACGCTGCCGTTCCTGCTGAAGCAGTGGAAGAAATTCGGATATCCCAGGATGAGGAGGTACAGGGTATACGCTTCTGTGGGCGGCCTTTTTCTGCGATACAAGCTGGGCAAGGGAGAGCGCGAGGAAATCCGCAAGGAGGGTATGCGCCGTTTTTCGCGCATATTCTGCGGCATGGGTAAAAAGGAGTTCCGCGAATTCCTGCAGCGCAGTTCCAAAAACATACTGCCCGAACTCAGCCCGGAAATATTGCGTGAGGTCAAAAATGCAAAGGCCACAGGCTTTCATACTGTGCTGCTTAGCGGCTGCTACGAAACATTTTTAAAGTATGTCGCCGAGGCGATCGGCATCAATACCGTGATCGGAACGGAAGTGCACTTTAAGAACGGCAGCGTGGATATGGACACGCCGATGGATATTGTGAGCGGACCGGCTAAGACGCAGCGCATCAATACCTTCTTCGCGGAAAAAGACGTGAACTGGGCGGCCAGCACCGCGTATGCCGACAGCATGTCGGATATCTGTATACTTGAGATGGTGGGCAAGCCCGTCGCGGTACACCCGGAGGATGAACTGCGGGCGGTTGCGGAGAAGAAGGGCTGGAGAATCATTGAGGCTGACGAAAATTAGAGATCGTATTAATAACATTAATACATTAAAATAAAAAGCTGAGGATACCTCCGCAGCTTCTATATATACAGTCAAAGAAACTACCTATACTACTTTAACAATATTGTACATGTCGCTTAAGACCAGCCAGTTCTGCGGGAACGATATACCGAGCAGCCAGTAACTTACGCCGCGCAGGTCGTATTTGTTGACTAGCAGCAGCTTTGCGCGCAGTAGAGATCGTATTAATAACATTAATACATTAAAATAAAAAGCTGAGGATACCTCC
>CAZLRM010000252.1:0-2734 GCA_964561895.1 uncultured Christensenellaceae bacterium
ATTGACGAGGCTGCCGGAATAATCGCTCTCGAACCGGCGCGATATCACCGCCTGAAAGATATCCCCTTCCCGTATATACTCCTTCGTCTTTTCTACCATCGCGCAGTATTCTTGTTTGGTGACGTTGCAGGTAAACTCGGGCTTACTGCCGCGCCGCTGCGGTTTTTGCGGCTGCGTGTCGTAAATGATGCGCGCGATGCGCTCGATCTCCGATACCGCTTTGCCGTAGTTCTCCATGACGTGATCCGTCCTCATGTTGACCACGATGCATATCTTCTGCTTCAAGTGGTCGTAGGCGATCACCTTGTCGAACAGCATGAGGTCAAAATCGCTGCCGCTGCGCCCTATCTTCAGTATCGGCTCGGCATAGCTTATCATCGCGTATGCGAAGTACCCCACGAGTCCGCCCGTAAACGGGGGCATACCGGGCAGCAACGGCGCTTTGTACCGCGCCATGATTTCGCGGATCACGCTCAGCGGATCGCCCGTCTTTACAGTCTTCACGCCGCCGTCCTCAATCGTCACCGCGCCGTCATTGCAGGCCAGGCGCATCACCGGGTCGAACCCTAAAAACGAGTAGCGCGCCCACTTCTCCCCGCCCTCGACGCTTTCCAGCAGATAATACCGGTTCGACAGCGCCGCAAGCTTTCGCAGCAGTGTAATCGGCGTAATCACGTCCGCGTAGATTTCCTTGCAGACCGGTATGATGCTGTACGTTTTCGCGAAGCTTGTGATCGTCTCGCAGTCTGGCCTGATCAATTTTGTTTCTCCTCTCGTCTCTTCTGGTCTGTATCTGTCCCGAGAAAATAAAAAAGCTTTTGCCCCCTTGTCAGGGACAAAAGCGTTTAAGCTTCTGCGGTACCACCCGGATTGATGAAATGAATCATCCGCTCATTTTACATACAACCATATGTACCCCGCTGATAACGGATGGGGCTCCCGTCGGCGTCTACTTCCAAATTTGGTTTCAAGCCGCCCTCGCAAGACCATTCGGAGAAATCTGTGCTGCCGCACTCCCACCATCGGCGGCTCTCTTTGTACACCCGACCTTCTTACTTTTCTTGCTCCAAGGTTTGCTTTATTATATGCACAAAGAGAATATTTGTCAAGCAAGTTTCATTCCTTTTTATTGGTTCCCTGCCTCACCCAAATATACGCGCGGCGGCGGCCATGTTGCCAATAATATCAACGCCGAACGGGCAGCGGCTTTCGCAGCTGCCGCAACTGATGCAGTCCTTCCCGCTTTGTACCAGCGCCGCGTAATGCGAGCGTACAGACGGCGGTATGTTCGTTTCGTCCAGCCGCGCGATATCAAGGTATTTGTTGACGGCCGCGATATCGATCTGCGCGGGGCAGGGCTGGCAGTGGCTGCAATACACACAGTTGCCTGCAAAATCGTTTTTCAGCGTTCCCAGCACGGGCGTGTAGTCGCGCTCGGCTTCGCTCATATCCAGATAACGCACGGCTTCCAATACCTCGGCGCGCGTTTTCATCCCCAGCATCACGCTGGCGACCGCGGGGCGCGTCAGCGCGTAGTGGACGCATTGCGCAACGGTTACGGGTTTACTGAACGGCGTATGCTCCTCCGATAGCAGCTTGCCCGCACCCAGCGTTTTCATCACGGTAATACCCACGCCTTTTTGTTCGCAATACTTATAGAACGCAGCGCGGTTGGGATCTAGCCCTTTAAACGCCGCGGAATCGAGCCCCTTTTCCATCTCGTCGAGCACATTGGTTTCAGCCGGGTAAAGATCGAACGCGAGGTTGATGCTGAACAGCAGCATTTCGGGCAGCCCCGTGTCGATCACGCGTTTGGCCATCCCGGGGTTATGGGAACTGAAACCGATATGCCCGATATCCCCCTGTTTCTTTAATCGCTGCACGTAACCGGCAAATCCCGTATCAAACACTCCCCTGAAATCTTCCTCAGAATCGATGAAGAACATCATGCCAAAATCGATGTAGCCGCCGAAAATGCGCAGCAGGTCTTCAAAATACCGCTGCACCGTCGGCAGATCGCGGCTGATGTCATACTGCATGCCGATATCCGTGGAACCGATATGCCCCTGTATCATCACGTCCTTGCGATGGCTGCCGAGCGCTTTCGCGATGTTTTCGCGCACTTCCCTGCCGGGCATAAATACATCAATCATATTGATCCCCTGCTCCAGCGCGGCGCCAATGGTTTCCTCCACCTGCTCATAGGGCTTGCCGTCCATATGTTCGCCGCCGAGGCCGATGATGCTGCCCTTGCATCCGGTTTTTCCGATTTCCCTGTAATTCATTGCTACCCCCCTGCTTATTATGAGTTGGCGCTTTCCAGCGCAAGATCCTCCGCGGTGATGTGCGATTTTTCCAGCGCGCTGTATTCCACCTTGCCCACGAGCGTCGTCGGGAGCTTGTCACGGAACTCGATGGCACGCGGCACGCTCCATTTGATGAGATGCTTGGCGCAGTGCCTGAGCAGTATCTTCTTGGTTTCGTCCGTCGCCTGCGACGGGTCTTCCAAAACGATGAAAGCCTTCACGCTCGTCATCTGATAATCGTCCGGCACGCCCACCACACATGCCCGAAACACAAGCTCGTGCTCCTCCAGCACCTGTTCCACCTGCATGGGGTATACGCTCACGCCCGATACCTTGAGCATGCGTTTCTCGCGGCTCTTGAAATACAGATAACCGTCCTCGTCCATGGTGCCGATATCGCCCGTGTACAGCCACCGGATACCGTTTTC
>CAZLRM010000253.1:0-2734 GCA_964561895.1 uncultured Christensenellaceae bacterium
AACTCATCAAGCTTCATGCCGACGCTGTAACGGTTGTCCCGCCCGTCCGCAACAATCAGCAGGTAATGATACGGACCGATCATACCCACGCCGGTGCGCGGATGCGTCATCATGACGTATTCGGACGCTTTTACCGGCTGAACCGCGCCATCTTTGATCAGCACAGGACCGAACGAAAACGCGTTCTTCACGCCCTGAGCCAGCAGCCCGTCCGCCGCAGCCTCGCCCGCCTCATACACATGCAGCGTACCGTCCGGCATAAAAGCCAATGTGCTGTTTTCATCGTCATCCGTGAATACGATCCCGTCGCGGATAACCACCCCTTTGGGGTCGAATGCGTGATGGTCAAGGAAATCGCCGTTCACAGCGATCACGGCGCTATAATTCTGTGCAATTTTATAAAGTGCAGCCGATTTACCGCCCGGTTTTTCCGGGGTGGAAAACCCGCCTCGTTCCGTCTCGCCGGGCTTTACCCTTATGTCCGCGATATAGTAAGTGATGGTGTTTTCCTCGTCGAATACCCGGTTGATCTTCACCCGCAGCACAGGAGAAGAATACAGCCAGCAACCGTTTTCCTCATCCTTTACCACTTGCTCCTCATCCGTAAAAAAAGGGTCGGAAACGCGTACCGGCGCAGACGTTTGTGCGGGTGCAGGGTGCTGCACCGCAGCAGGCGCCGGCCTCACCGCAACCGCAGTCTCCATTTCGGCTGCGCGGGCATACGAACAGCCCGCCAGCAATATGACAGCGGCAGCCGCTGCCATCATTTTAATAAGCCGCATTTACCTCATCTGCCCCCAGCCGCGCGCATGATATAATCCACGGCGGGGAAACTCTGTTTTTTATCCCGCAAATGTTCAGCCGTGTGACGCCGGGCTTGTTAATCCTTCACAAGCCCCGACTTGCCGAACATCAGCGCGTCAGCGGAAGAACGCTGGCCCGTATGGGAGCCGCGATACTGGCTGATATTCTCACCCATGAAGGCCATAGCCGCGCTCGCACCGCCGTCGAGATTATAGGCGACCGTGCAATTGTAGGACGCGAACACCCCCGCAAGCTCCATCAGCGTCATGCCTCTGCTGTAATCACCGTCGCGCCCGTCCGCCACGACCAACAGGTAATGGTACGGATCGATTACGCCCACGGCACTGCGCGGGTTTCTTTTCCTCAGGTAGTGTTTTTCAAGCGTCTTCTGTTGAATTTCTCCGTCCTTGATCAGCACCGGCCCGAAAGAGAACGAATTCATGACGCCCAGCGCCTGTAGTTCGTCCGCACTTGTCTCTCTTTTCTCAAACAACTGCAGCGTGCCGTCCGGCATAAACGCGAGTGTCTGGTTATCGTTCCCGTCCTCGCAGACGATACCGTCCCGGATGATGACCCCTTTGGGATCCCTGCCGTTATCGTCCAGAAAATCCCCGTTCACTGCGATCACAGCCTGATACTGCTGCGCGATTTTATAGAGCGGCTTGTTTTTGGAGTTGGGTTTCCCTATCGTCGGGAAACCGCCGCGCTCCCGTTCCACACCTGTCTTACAGCGTATCTCCGCGACAAAACAGGTGATAATCTCTTCGCTGTCAAAAACGCGGTGGACCTCCACCCACAGCGTGGGCGAGGAATATAACCAATAGCCGTTTTCTTCATCCGTTGTCACCTGTTCTTCGTCCGTAAAATACGGCTCAGGCGTCGGCTCGGGCGTGGGCGATGGCGTCGGCTCAGGTGTCGGCTCAGGCGTGGGCGATGGTGTCTCTACCGCAACCGGCGTCGGCGGGGGTGTCGGCACGGACTCAGTCACAACAATATCAGCATTGGCATCCGCGCAGCCTGCCAGCAATGTAAGAACGACGGCTGCGGCGATAATTTTTTTAAGCTGCATATAAAGCTCCATTTGGCCAAAAATAACCGTACGCCATACACAATAATATGAAACTTTGTATTTTGTCAAACAAATTCATACAAAATTTTTTGTCAGCAAAATGCATATTAAAAACTGAACAATTAAGCATAGGTTTGATTTTTGTCCGTTGCTGCAAAAAATAAGAAATTCACTCCACGCTGCGCTGCAGCGCGCCGCATACCGCTTCGATCAATTCAACGCGCGCGAGCGCCGCTACCCACTTTTCAGGTATGCCGCCGTATCCGTAGTATATACCCGCCATACCGCCCGCAACCGCGCCGACGCTGTCGGTGTCGTCGCCTAAGTTCACCGCGCGCAGCACGCAATCGCGGTAGCTGTCCGTATTGAGCAGGCACCACACCGCGGCCTCCAGCGTATCCACGGCATACCCGCTGGAGCGTATCTCTTCCTCCGGCAATTCGGCGATACCGCTTTGGAGCCGCTTAAAATGAGCCAGCTCCTTTGCGTGCGGCCCGGCCTCATAATATGCGCTGCATTCTGCCACGGCGCACACCACCGCATCCTTCGGGGCTGCCCCGCCCAGCAATAAAACGCATATGCGCACATAAATTCCCGACGCGATAAGCGCGCGCGCGTGCGCGTGCGTCAGCATCGTCAGGCTGTGCACAATTTCAAGGCATTCGTCAAGCGGCATGCCGCGCGTAATATACGCTGCGGGCAATATGCGCATCAGCGCGCCGTTGCCGTTGTCGCGTTCGGCGCGGCCACCGCAGCGCAGCGGCTTCTGCCCTTCCCGGAAACGGCTCAGCGCGCGCCCCGTCGTACTTCCGATATCGAAAGCGTAGCCATGCGGCGTATATTCGCCGCCGATCCACCAGC
>CAZLRM010000254.1:0-2733 GCA_964561895.1 uncultured Christensenellaceae bacterium
GGGCTCAAATACGAAAGCGGCATACTCGTGGGCGTGGTGCAGGTGTATTCCGACCTCTGCCTGAATTGCGGCAGCCTGCTGCGCAGCTACATCAAGGACTCGACGCCGCGAAAATGGAGCAAAAGCCCCGGTTCTTTTGGGCCGGTCTAGTACGCGAGAGAGGGCCGGAAACATACCATCCGGCGGCAGTATATAAATCGCTTTCGCAAAAGACATATAATATGTCGTTATTGTGCGTGCGCATCAGCCAAAAACTCCGGTTCCAAACCCTATTCCTCCATTTCACTTTGTTCCAGTTCGCTTAACAAGCTGTCGATGCGCGCCATCAGTGCAGTGTCGTTTCTTTCGAGCAGTGCGGAAAGCCGCGCGATGCGAAGCTGCCTTGCGCGCTCCTCCTTGAGCACCTTGGCACGGTAAGCAAGCTCAAGCCGCTCCACGGGCTCTGTGCAGGCCTTGGCTTCCCAAGACACGACGAGCATTTCCAGCTCGACCGCGCCCAGCGCGCTTAAACCCTTCGCAAAGCGGTTTTCCTCCGCCAGCGTATCGACGGGGACGCCGAAATACGCGGCAAGCTGATTCAGCCGTTCCTCGGGGATCGGGCGACGCTTTTTAATCCAGTCGCAAAACTGCTGCGGCGTCAGGCTTAAACTGCGGCAAACTTCGGTGATGCTCTGCCCGCTTAAGAAGATGAGATGCTCGAGCGCTGTTTTCGTATTCAATGCGACTATCGTGTTCATGCCGTCCTCCGTAAAGGCGTAAAATATGCCATTATAATAACATGAGACATAAAATACGTCAACAATTTTACAAAAATATGATTGCCTTTTTCGCATGGTTGTGATATGATTCACAAAGATGGGCGCGAGGGGAACCTTTCGCCCGTCGGTAAAGCCGTAAACCTGTACTGACAGTGGAGTTTTCTTAGCTGAAAGGCATGGTACAATAGCTTTAGAGCAGTTGCTTTAAGTTGCGTATTACCTGCCTTTCACGGCAGGTTTTTGATTTTTAATGGATGATGGAGGTGTAATTATGCAAAGAATCGCGGTAATCAGCGCGATACTTGAAAACCCGCAGCACAGCCAGGAAGATTTCAACGCGCTCATCGCGGATTTTAAAGGGCTCGTCAAGGGGCGCATGGGGCTGCCCATGCCGGAGATGGGAGTATCGGTGATTGCCATCATGCTCGCGGGCGAGCTGGACGACATCAATAATTTAACCGGGAAGCTGGGAGCCCTGCCGGACGTGCAGGTGAAGACGTCGGTATCTAAAAAAGAAATCTGACCGCAGTGTTTGCGGTAAAAATTTATCGGGCGGATGCCCGAAAGGAGTTTGATATGATAAAGAAAGTGTCTGTTACAATCGCTTTTGTACTCGCGCTTGCACTGATGGCAGCGTGCGGGGGCGGCGCGGTTCTGGTTTCGTTTGATAAGGAAAACCCGCTTTCCGTTGCGACATTGGCGGGACCGACCGGCATGGGCATGATTCAATTGTTCGGCGACCCCGCTTATGAAATCGGTTTGTATTCCAGCCCGGATCAAATCACGACGAAGGTGATCAGCGGCGAGGTATCGGCTGCGGCGGTGCCTTCCAACGTCGCGGCGGTGCTGTATAATAAGATGGGCGGCGGAATCAAAATTGCGGCGGTGACGACGATGGGCGTGCTGTATATTGTGGAAAACGGCGATACCGTCAGCAGCGTAGCCGACCTTGCGGGCAAGACGATTTACGCCACAGGGCAGGGCTCCACGCCGGAGTACGTGCTGAATAAAATACTTGAGGTTAACGGGCTTGCGGATGTGAACGTTAAGTACATGGGCGCGCATGCCGACCTCGCAAACGCAATGGCGGCGGGAACGGTGACGCTTGCGCTGCTGCCCGAACCCTTTGTTTCGACAGTGATGGCCGCAAATCCCGATATCACCGTCAAGATCGACATCAACGAGGAATGGCAGAAGATTTACGGCGAAGACGCAGGTATGCCGATGGGCGTGACGATTGTATCGGACGCGCTGGCTGCGGATAAAGCGGGCATGGATAAGCTCATCGCCGATTCAAGCGCTTCTGTGGAGTATGTGACGCAAGACAGCAAGGCGGCCGCGGCGGATATCGTGGAGAAGCAGATCGTAGGCAAGGAAGCCGTCGCGCTGGCCGCGATACCGCGCTGCGGCATATCGTTCATCACGGGCAAGGAATGCAAGGCGATACTCGACGATTATTTTAAAGTCATGTTTGAAAGCAATCCCGATTCGATCGGAGGCGCGGTACCCAGCGACGATATATACTACATGCCGTAATACATGGATGCGGTGCGGGCATAAAACCCGGTTTAGCTTGCTGACAAAGCCTTGTGGATTCCACATAGAAACATGCCTTTCTGCAAGGCCGCCCTTGAGAAAGGCAATCATAAAGATGGGTAATGCATATAAAAACCGCTGGCAAACGAAGTTTGTCAACGGTCTGGGGCGGGCTTAAAACCCGCTCTTTTATTTTTGCTTGTATTATGAGGAACTGTTCAATATAATAAATTTACTATGAATAATCGGCAGATTGTACTCGTGACAGGAGCAAGTTCCGGTATCGGTAAAGCGGTGGCGCAGGAGTTTTCAAAGAACGGATATACTGTTTACGGCACATCACGCCGCGCTGCGTATCAAACGGCGGGTACTGACAGCTCAGCCGTCACTATGATTCCGCTGACGCTTGAGGATGCGCAGAGCGTGGCGGACGCTGTCG
>CAZLRM010000255.1:0-2731 GCA_964561895.1 uncultured Christensenellaceae bacterium
GCGCCGGGCCGCTTGATTTTATTTGAATGTTTATGGCTTTTTCTGAATCTATATATTTGCATAGACTTATTATACCATGCAATATAAAATTGTGGGAGGGAAAATAAAATAATTTGTAATAAAAGCGCGCAATTAAAAAAACAAGGAACGCGCATGTCCCTTGTTTTTATGTTCGATTTGCAGGTCAGCTGACGCGCCGCGCACCCATGTAGAGGTTCGTCCAGTAAGTACTCAGCGTGCTGACCATCACCTTGCCTTGGCCGGACGAGGCGTGTACAAACTGGTTGTTGCCGATATAAATGCCCATATGCGTGATACTGGAAGACGTCTCGGAGCGGAAGAATATTAAATCACCCTTTTGCAGGTTTGAGATGCCGCCGACCGATGCCCACGTTGAATACGTGAAGTACGCCGCTGCCGACATGCGCGTCGCGCTGAAGCCCGCCTGCGTAATCGCGTAGTACGCAAGGCCCGAGCAGTCAAACGTCGCGGGGCCCTGCGTGCCGAGCGCGTAACCCTTACCTGTCTGGTTTAACGCGATCTCCGCGATGGCGCTGGCCGAAGCCGCTGAAGAAGGAGTGCTGCCAGCGCTTACGGAAAACGCCTTGTTATGCGTAATCGGGCCGGCGATACCGTCTGCGTATAAACCGTAAGCCTTTTGGAAACTCTTAACCGCAGCGTACGTGACATTGCCGTAATAGCCGGTGCCGGTGCCGCCAAAATAGCCCAGCGCTTTGAGCTTAAGCTGCAGCGCTTTTACCGCTTCGCCCGAGCTGCCATACTGCAACACCATACTTTTAGCGCCTGAAGAATACAGCGCGGCTTGTGTCTTGGAGCCCGCGATGCCGTCTGCGGTTAAGCCGCTTTTTTGCTGAAAACGGGTGACGGCCGTTTTGGTAAGTGTACCGTAATACCCCGTCGCGCTTGAACTATCAAGGTAGCCCAGCGAAAGCAGCCGCTTCTGAAGCGCCGTAACCTCGCTGCCGCTGCTGCCCGGCTTTAACGTGGAACCAGCGGCGGAAGCCGTGGGTATCAACATCGTCAGTATAAAAACCGTACAAAGCACGACCATGGCAAAGCGCAGCTTTTTTCCTTTCCGAATGGTTGTTTTCATATGTGATACCTCCTTTGTGACGTGTATTATAACGTGAAAATATATTTGATTTCAAAACACCCAACCGTATACGATCACGGTTTAACCGTGTTACGAAGATATATATTACAGCTATATTACGGAATAGTTACTTTTTCGGGCGTATACGCGGCTATGCGGTGATCAGGTCGATCAATTTGTGGGAGCAACGGATAAACACGGATGATTTATCCGTATTAAAACAAAAACCGGCGGGAAACCCGCCGGTTCTGCCTGTTGTTATGAAATTTGATCTATATCAGCTTAAATGAGTATTGTGTATGTTCCTCAGTATGCTTTGGTATATAGCTCGAAGTAAGCTTTGGGATGCGCGCATACCGGGCATTTTTCAGGCGCTTCCTTACCGAAGAAGCGGTGCCCGCAGTTTGAGCATTTCCATTCCACGGGCTCGTCGCGCACAAATACCGCACCGCTCTCCACATTTTCCATGAGCCCTTTGTACCGCGCCTCGTGGTTTTTTTCGATCGCGGCGACGCCTTCGAACATACGCGCAATATCATCAAAACCTTCTTCGCGCGCTTCTTTGGCCATGCGCGGGTACATATCCGACCACTCGTAGTTTTCGCCGCCTGCCGCATTTTTCAGGTTTTCCGCAGCGCTGCCGATACCCGCGAACAGCTTATACCACAGCTCCGCGTGTTCCTTCTCGTTACCCGCCGTTTCAGTAAAGAAATTGGAAATCTGTATGTATCCTTCGCTTTTCGCCGCCGACGCGAAGAACGTATACTTGTTGCGCGCCATCGATTCGCCCGCAAACGCGTCCATGAGGTTTTTTTCCGTCTTGGTTCCCTTTAAATCCTTCATATTCATTTCTCCTTTTTAGATTAATGTGCTTTACGCTTTCCAGAGGCCGTGGATGTTACAGTACTCGTATACCGTTTCGATATCCTCCGCTTTTATCGGGAACTCCGCCTCGGGAGCGCCCGAAGGATCAAGCTTTGCGCGCCCGCGCTTGCCATTTTTGAGCACGATCTCGATGAACGCGATATGATGCTCCGCCGTCATCGGATGCGGTGCGCTGCCTACCTTGATGAGCGTACTAGCGCTCTTACCCTCAATTACGGGGACGTGCTTTTCCTTGCTCGCGTCGGTCGTATTGGCCTTCAGAAGCTTCATTGGCTGGCCGCAGCAATGGAGCGTGGGAGCCCCGGGATATACCACCGATACAACGTGACCGCAAATCTCGCAATGATAGAAATCTCCATACTGTGTCATGTCTATTCACTCCTTTATTATATTTGCCTTCAGGCAGTTTTCACAGGTACCAAAGAACGTGACGCTGCACCCCTCGATGCTGTGAGAAGAGCGGCCTGCGCCGCAGGGCGCGGAATCTTCGGCCGGATCCGGATCCACATCATATACAGCGCCGCATCGCCGACAGAAAAAATGCGAGTGCGGCGCAGCGTTGCCGTCATAGCGGTCAAACGTATTGCCGCAGGTCAGCCGCTGCAGCGCGCCCTCTCTTTCCAGTACGCCAAGGTTGCGATATACCGTGCTGAAGCTCAGGCGCGGGAACTCGGGTTTCATCTTTTCATACAACCACTGCGCGCTGGGGTGTGCGTCGGTGGCCTTGAGCAG
>CAZLRM010000256.1:0-2730 GCA_964561895.1 uncultured Christensenellaceae bacterium
CTACTCCCTTAGCAGGGGAGCCCCTTCAGCCGTACTTGGGTACTTCTCCAAAATCAAAAGCTAGTATATTATAAGAGATAGAAGAGCTGCTTGTCAACCAAAACGAAAGCGAATAATACAAATGAATATTTATCACGCTTAAAGTGTTTTACACAAAGCAAATGTATCTTTATCGAATACAACCAAATACACCATCATGTTGCGATTTTGCAAAAAACCATTGATTGCGCACACGGCAGCCCGCAGCGCGATTTGCGTTGGAACCCCGTAGATACCCGATGAGATAAGCGGAAAAGCGACTGAAGCACAGCCATATTGCTCCGCCAGGCGCAAAGATTTGATATAGCAGTATTTCAGCAAGTCTTCCTCGCCGTTGCCCCCGCCGCGCCATATTGGGCCGGGCGTATGAATGATATTTTTGGCACGCAGACCGTAAGCACCTGTTATCACCGCCTCCCCCGTATCGCAATGGCCGATACGGCTGCACTCCGCCTGCAGCTTTTGCGCCCCCGCCGCGGCGAATATCGCGTCGCAGACGCCGCCGCCCATCTCGAGAGACGTATTGGCCGCGTTGACGATTGCATCTGCTTCCATCTTCGTGATATCGCCCTGTACGATTTCAAGCGGCATTGCCTCACCTCCCCGGTTTCTCTGCTTATGGTATCATAAGAATCACCCGCTGTCATTGACAGAGCTAAAGTGCATACCGTTTTTATTGTACTTTTTCCGTACATATGTTTTGATATAATTTTTTGTGATATGATTATATACAATATTTAAGATTAAAAGGCGGAGGGATATGGGCAGTATTCTTGATAATCTCAACGAGCACCAGCGCGAAGCCGTAACGGCAACCGAAGGCTACGTGCGCGTGATTGCGGGTGCGGGCTCCGGCAAAACGCACGCGCTCTCGCATCGCTTCGCTTACCTCGTACAGGAGGTAGGCATACTGCCCTCCGCAATACTCTGCGTCACATTTACCAACAAATCCGCTGCCGAAATGCGCCAGCGTATCCGTACGCTCACGGGTGACTCTGACACAGGCTATATCGGCACGTTCCATAGCTTCTGTGTGAGCGTGCTTCAAGAGGACAGCCATGCCGTACAATACCCCAAAAATTTTCTCGTGCTCGACAACTCCGATATCGACGAAATGCTGCGGATTATCTACGAGGAACGCGGGCTCACGATGCGGCACAAAACCTTCGCGCAGGCTCGTGATATGATCGAGATATACAAGCTTTTCAAGGAACCTGACTACTACGAGCATATGATCGCGATGCCGCTGGACCGGCTGCGCGAAATGTACATGGCCGCCGAGGAACCGGACGACATCATATTCCGCGGCTACCTTTACCAGCAGAAAAAGTGCTTCGGGCTGGATTACAACGACCTCATCAAGTACACGCTTCATATTTTCAATGTCGACGAGGAAATTAAATATAAGTGGCAGCGTCGGCTCGAATACATCATGATCGACGAGTTTCAGGATATCGATCAACTGCAGTACGACCTTATGAAAGTATTATGCGCTTACCATCAGAACCTCTACATCGTGGGCGACCCGGATCAGACGATCTATACATGGCGCGGCGCGAGCGTAAAGTTCATACTTGGCTTTGGTGAGGAGTTCCCAGAAGTGCGCACGATAATGATGACGGAGAATTACCGTTCCACGCCGCAGATACTCTCCGCCGCAAATTCACTGATCTCCGCCAACAAGAACCGCGTACGCAAAGATCTGGTCCCCATGCTGCAAAACGGCGCGCCCGCAGTATACCACCACGCGAAAACAACGCAAGCCGAGGCTTTATTCATCGCAGATCGCATCAGGGAACTTCAGGGCGGCGGAGTGCCGCTACGCGATATCACGATACTTTATCGTGCACACTACGTTTCGCGCTTTCTCGAAGAGGTGTTCATGAAGGAAGCGCTGCCCTATACGGTTTACAGCGGCGTACAGTTCTTCGCGCGTACGGAGGTCAAGGACGCGCTCTCCTACCTGCGGCTGATCGCGCTAAGGGATGACCTTTCGTTTATGCGCGTCGCCAACAAACCCAAGCGCAACCTTGGCGAGCGCCGCATGCGCTTTTTACAAGCCTATGCCGCACAGAACAGCTGCACACTTTACGCCGCGTTGGAGCGCGCAATCGATGATGAGATTTTCAAGGGCACAGGCGCAAAGAAGTTTTTATCAATGATCGGGCGTTTTAGTTCAGTATGTGCCGATATGCCGGTGTCGGAGCTGCTGTCCGCGGTAATGGACTTGAGCGGCTACGAGGAGATGCTGCGCACGGAGGGCAGCCAGGAGAGGCTCGACAACCTCGCGGAGTTAAAGCAGGCGATCCACGAATACGAGATTTCTTGCGGCGAGGAGAGTACGCTTACAAGCTACCTCTCGCATATTGCGCTCATGACCAATTCGGACGCAGCCACGGGTAAAAACGCCGTCAGTATGATGACGGTGCATGCAGCTAAAGGCCTTGAGTTCCCCCATGTGTTTCTGTGCGGAATGTCGGAGGGCATATTCCCGTCCAAAAAGACCGCAACGCCGGAGGGCATGGAGGAAGAACGGCGGCTCGCGTTCGTTGCCGTCACACGCGCACAAAAAACGCTGTATCTGACGGATTCCGAAGGACGGAATCTTGACGGTTCATACCGCGTACCCTCGCGGTTCATATTCAACATCGATAAAGCGCTGCTTCAGTACACTGACGAACTGCCCGACAG
>CAZLRM010000257.1:0-2725 GCA_964561895.1 uncultured Christensenellaceae bacterium
CGGTCGTCGCGTATGCTCTTCTTGAATCGCTCCGTGCGCGACATTACGACGGCGTTCTTCGTCACTTCGGTTCCCGTTCCCGCAGTTGCGGGTACTGCGATAAACGGCAGCGGGCTGGCTTTCAGCTTTTTATCACCCACGCCTTCGAGGTAATCGCGCACGCTGCCCCCGTTTGATATCACAGCTGCTGCCGCTTTTGCGGTATCAAGCGCGCTGCCCCCGCCGATGCCGATCACCGCGTCCGCGTCCGCGTGCTTTCCGGCGTTAACCGCCGCATCCACCGACTCCACCGTGGGCTCGCCCGCAGCGCAGGGGTATACAAGGCATTCGGCGCCCCCGCAAATCAGGCCTTCGGCCAGCTTGTCCACCGCACCCGCCTTTTTCACCGAACCGCTTGCTACGATAAAGAACCGCCTGCCCAGCGGCAGGCAAAGCGCGGGCAGCTTTGCAAGCGTCCCGCACCCAAATACAATTTTTTGCGCCGTACTGAATTCAAATCCCATCATTTTATCCTTTGCTGCGCTGCAGCGCTACCAACTCTTCCACGTTCATGGAGCGCGCCGCGTCACGGCAGTACTGCTCCGTAAACCGCCCCTGCCCGTCCACGCCGTGCCCCAAAAGCAGGTAAGGCGCGGGCTCCGCACCGTGACCGCCGCTGTCGGAGAACGTGTAGTGGTCCGATACGACAAGAGCGCTGTAGGGTTCCTTCACCTGCGCGAAAAACGGGCGTATAAAATTCGCGTCGATCGCCTCGATCGCCTTCATCTTGGCCTCCGTGTCCAACTCGTGCGATAGGTCGTCGAGCTTTTGTATGTGGATGTAGGCGAAATCGTATTCCTCCACGGCGCCCAGCGCAGCACGCGTCTTGTCTTTCAGAAAAGCCTCAAACCCGCGCGACTCGTCCGTCGTGACGCAATGAAGCCCCGCGAGCGCCGCAATGCCGCGCATCAGCGACGTTTCGGCGAGTACTGCGCGATTCCCCTGCGTGCCGCCGGCAAACTGCGGCGCATACGAAGCGCCCCAGAACCAGATGCCGTTTGCGCGCGTGCCGCTGCCCTTGAGCACCTCGTAAGCCTTGCGCATCAGCGAAAAATACTGCTGCATGAGCGTACCGCCCTGCGTATAGTCCTTCACCGCGCCGCCGATCATATCGTGCGCGGGCATGAACTTCAGTTCCTCCGCCTGCTTCGCCGCGCCCTCCACCACAAGTATGTTGCGGAACGTTTCGACGTGAATGAGCTTAAACGGCGGAGCAAATACCTCGCGATTCAGCATTTCAGTCAGCGGCGCGGCGTCCTCTGTGGTGATGTCGTGCGCGTTATAGCTTTGCATACTACCCGTATCAAAGCTGTCCCCTTCAAGCGCCACAAAGTTGGTGCGGATGTAGAGGTTGTCGGGGTCTACGGGGATACCCGCGCCGGCCGCCTCGATCACCGCGCGGCCCTTGTACACCTTCGCGGGGTCGTAGCCCAAAAGCCCCATGTTCGCCACGGCGCTGCCCACCTCCAGCCCCGGCGGTATCGTGCGTACCGTGCCGGGCTTGCCCTTGGCAAAAAGCGCGTCGAGGCCGGGCGTTGCCGCCGCCTCCATGGGCGTTTTGCCCCCCAGTTTTGGCTGCGGCCGGTCAGCAATGCCGTCCAGCACGATCGTAAACTGCTTCATGCGTTACTCCTTGATTTCTTTCAAATATTTCACGATGTCCTCTGTTCCGGGAGGGCACCCCTTGATACAGCGCTTAAATTGCGACGTACAGTTGCCGCAGCCGAGTTCCCCCCGCATGCCGCGGAAGCCCTGCCCTACGCAGACGGGTGTTTCCCCCGCCGCTTCGCCGAGCTGCGTAAGCGCTGATGCAAGGTTCGCATAGCACGCGCTGCACGCGCCGCGCTCGTCGATACGCCGCTTGACCGCCTCGCCGACGCCCGCCGACGCCGCTGCGTCCGTGTGCTCCCCTCCGAGTTCGATAATCTCCGCTGAATTTAAATCAGCGCTGCCGAGGCCTAATTTTTCGGCGATACGGATATATCCGATATCGCGCGCGCTGCGCCCCAGCCGCTTCGCGGCGTACGCGTCGATGAGCACGCTGTCGTCCCCCGCGGCCATCACGTTGCCGCGCACAGGATTGCCGCCCTCCTCGAAGCCGGGGTCTGTCCAGATTCCATCCGCAATGGTCATCGCCGGGCGGATCATCGCGTTTAGGTAAGCAATGGGCTCGTGCAACCCGAGCGTGTGATACCGCCGCTTCTCGCGGTCGGAGATCAGTCCCTTCATGTTCTTGAGCGCACACGTCACATTTGTCTGGCAATGCCCCTTGATGAGCGGCAGGTTGATGAGCATGTCCGCTTCGAGCGCAGCGCGTGAAACTTCCGTTGTAAAGCCCTTGAATGTGCGCGCCTCATACCTGTCCTTCTTGACATCGATGAGTTCCACGCCGTATTTTTTCGCCAGCGCCTCGTACCCGCATACGCAAAACGCGCGCTGCGTGCCCTCGCCCACCCACGCGCTTTCGATGATGCGGATGCGCGAAAACCCGCGCGCCTGAAAGTACTCGATAACGGCTTCGCACACGGCGGGGTTCGTCGTCGCGCCGCTCTTCCAATCCTTCGCAACCACAAGGTTGGGCTTGAGCGCAATTACCGCACCCTGACTAAGCCCCTTCACGGGGTCCATCGCCTCGATGAGCCGCGCGGCCATCTGTTTATGATTATCGCCGTAGATCACATACAGT
>CAZLRM010000258.1:0-2722 GCA_964561895.1 uncultured Christensenellaceae bacterium
AAGCATAATGAATAGTTATGGTATCGCGACAGAAGGCGCATGAGGGTTTAGCCGCGTATTTGCTGCATGCAAACGACGATGCCGCGACGGATTCGCGTGACGCCGGGCGTTTCTCTAACGTCAACCGGGCGGGCGTCCCTATACCCAAAGGGCACTTGGCCGTTCCCTGCGGATACGGCGCAAATATCAGTCCGCATCTAAATTACTATCGGAAAACCGGCGGCGCTTTTAGTATGCTCTGGTATCAAAATCGTACCAGACCATCCACCAGTGGGCGTCAAGCTGCGTAATGCTTACATCCCGGTAACAGGTATCAGAGAATTCAGCTGCGATTGTACCCTCCGGCACCTATTCGGGAGACCAGATGAGGTCACATTCGCGGCCCCAGCGGGCGCTTAGGCTGATATTAACTAATGAGTTTTCCGTGTATTTTGAAATACCCCAGATATAACCGTTATGGAAGCTGCTGATGATGCTGCTGATTTCCTGAATTGTGACTTCAGAGGGTTCGTATGCGTATAAATAGCCATCATCATCGTATGTGTCGGAGAATGCGATACCTCCGACGAATAATTCTTCATTAAATGTTTGCGGAGTATCAATATACAGTTCTTCGTATTCTTCGGCGATTTCCACAAGCCTATTCAGGGACTCTTTATGGTTATTATATAACCGCTGTGGCGCAAGCCCAAAGCCAAGGATACAGTATGCCGCTGTAACGCCTGCCAGCGCCAGCGCAAGCAGAAAGAACATGCCGCGGCTTTTCCATGCCCTGCGGCGGGCGGACGGCGTTTCAAGAAAGTTGCCAAATCCGTCCTGACCTTCCACAGCTGGTTTCATGTATTCTGTCGAGTTTTTCCACTGTACGCTGAACCGCGCGAAGCGGTGGACAAAGAAAAGCCAGTATGCCGCGAGCAGCAGCGTAATCAATACGGCAATCCATACGGGCAATACGTCCCGGCTGTTGGAAAACGGGGAATAGTTGTACGCGACCAGCATGGCCGCCGCGAATATAAGCTGCGTCAGCAGCAGCATCGGGCGGTCGGCAAATGTAAAGCGCCTGCCTTGGCTGACGACGGGGTTTTTCAGTACGATCGCGCCGAGGAGCTGTTTCGCGTAATCCCCGAAAAGCGGACGCTGCATCGATAGAACCTCCGCGTATAGAATAATACAATTATAAACAATATACCCTCATATGTCCATATGAATGCAAAGTGACGGAGATATAAAAAACGGTATTGTAATTCCCGCCAAAAGCATATTAGAATAAAGAAAAAGCGGGCCCTTAGGGGCTGCAGCACCTGTGGTTTTGAAAGGAGCGTTCATGAAGATACTCGTGCAGAAGTTCGGGGGCACCTCCGTTAAATCGAAAGAGATCAGAGCCGCCGCGATTGACAAGGTGATTGCCGCGAAGAAAAGCGGCTATTCGCCCGTGGTGGTGGTATCCGCGATCGGCAGGAAGGGAGACCCGTACGCCACCGACACGCTGATGCAGTTTGCGTGCAAAGAGGCGGGCGGCGAAATCGGCGCGAGAGAGAACGACCTGCTCGTGTCCTGCGGCGAGACCATCTCCGCCGTTGTCATGGCCGCGGCGCTGCAGGCGCGCGGCATTGCCGCAAGCGCGGTGACGGGATGGCAGGCGGGTATCTACACGGACGATCATTTCGGAAACGCATCCTATACGGAACTTGATATGGAGCGGCTGTTTTCCATGCTCGATGCAGGCGTCGTACCGGTCGTGACGGGCTTTCAGGGCATCACGCGGGAGGGCGACGTGACGACGCTGGGGCGCGGGGGCTCCGACACGACCGCCGCGGTACTGGGCGTGGGCCTTAAGGCGGAGGCTGTTGAAATTTATACCGACGTGGACGGAGTGATGACCGCCGACCCAAGGCTTTTGCCCGAGGCGCATGTGATAAGCGACGTGAGCTACGGCGAGGTGTTTCAGATGGCCGATCACGGAGCGAAGGTGATTCACCCGCGCGCGGTAGAGATTGCGATGCGCGGCAATGTGCCGCTGATTGTGCGCAATACGGCAAGCGATGCTGCCGGAACGCGCATATCGTACAGAACTTGCGCAAAGAACGCGGACGACGTGATTTCGGGCGTCGCGTATGCCGGAGGCAGGGCGCAGGTGAAGGTGAACGGATTATCCGCATCAGCGCAGAAGGAGCTGCTGGGTGCGCTCGCGGAGGCGGGGATCAGCATAGACCTCATAAACCTGTTCCCCGAAAGCGCGGTGGTGACGATCGATGAAGATAAGACGGAAAAGGCGGAAGCACTGCTGCGCGGCCTTAAAATGCGGTTTGAGATTTTCGGCGGGCTCGGCAAGGTTTCGGCGATCGGCGAGCGCATGCGCGGCGTACCGGGCGTGATGGCGCGCATCATTAAAGCGCTTTCAGAGGAGGGCGTATCGGTTTTGCAGACGGCGGACTCCCACATGACGATATCGTGCCTGATCAAATCGGAGGACGCGAAGAAAGCGGTAAAAGCGCTGCACGCGGAGTTCCTGCCGGACAGAGTTTAAAAGAGGCTATTCCCCGAGCAGGCGCCGCAGGTTTCCCACCGCGAGTTCGCTTGCCTGTTTAACAATTGCCTGCGCGGCTTCCGGCGTGGCGCTCCCCACTGCGATATAGAGAAAATATTCCTTGTAGAGTATGCCCGTGCCCTGCGTGGAAATAAAGGCGTCGTCTCCGAGGCGGCCCGTAACGGGCATGTTCGG
>CAZLRM010000259.1:0-2701 GCA_964561895.1 uncultured Christensenellaceae bacterium
AAACTATACCAATGAACTACTCGGGGAGGTACATGGCGGAGAACGAGCGCGGCGATGGTATCATCAAGATTGTGGTCGATAATAAATGGAACAAGCTTGTTGGCGTGCATATGATCAGCCCGTACGCTTCGGAGATCATCTACGGCGCGGCGCTCATGATCGAAAAGGAAATGACGTTACCTGAGATCAAGCAGCTTGTATTCCCGCACCCCACGGTGTGCGAGGCGCTGCGCGAAGCGCTGTTTCAACTGTAATTAAAAACTTTAAGGAGCTTAACCGATATGCCAAAATGTTTGATGATTAACCCATCTTTACAGCGTAAGCCGGGGAAGATATCCTTCCGCGATATCCCCGTGAACGCGTACCAGAAGACGGTTGCGGACGAAAAGAACAATTTTACGAAGGAGCAGTTTCTGCGCATCTATCACGACATGCAGGTGGTGCGCGAGTTTGAGACGATGCTCAATCTCGTCAAAACCACGGGCGAGTACGAGGGTATCGCGTACAATCAGCCAGGGCCCGCGCATCTGGGCATCGGGCAGGAAGCCGCGTACGTCGGGCAGGCGTTTGAGCTCGGCATTGACGACTACACGTTCGGTTCTCACCGCAGCCACGGCGAGATACTTGCCAAGGGGCTTTCCGCCATTGCACAGCTGCCCGACAGTGACCTCATGCGCATCATGAAGGATTTTTTCAGCGGAGAGACGTTTGCTGTGATCGAGAAGACCACGAAGGCTTCCAGCGTCAAGGAGATGGCGAAGGAGTTTCTGATCTACGGTACGCTCGCCGAGATATGGGCGAAGCAGACGGGTTTCAACCGCGGCCTCGGCGGCAGCATGCACGCGTTCTTCATACCGTTCGGTATCTTCCCGAACAACGCCATCGTGGGCGGCAGCGCGGATATCGCGACGGGCGCGGCACTGTTTAAGCGCGTCAATCAAAAGGACGGCATCGTGGTCTGCAACATCGGCGACGGCAGTATCGGCTGCGGGCCGGTGTACGAAGCGATGAACTTTGCGGCGATGGATCAGTTCCGCCTGCTCTGGGACGAGGGGCATAAGGGCGGCCTGCCGATCATATTCAACGTATTTGATAACTTCTACGGCATGGGCGGCCAGACGTGGGGCGAGACGATGGCCTACGGCGAGGTCGCGCGTCTGGGCGCGGGCGTAACGCCCAGCCAGATGCATGCGGAGCGCGTGGATGGCTACAACCCGCTTGCGGTGATCGACGCGTACAGGCGCAAGCGCAGGGTGATCGAAAATCGGGAAGGCCCGGTGCTGCTCGACGTGCTGACCTACCGCATCTCAGGACACAGCCCTTCCGACGCTTCAGCGTACCGCGCGAAGGAAGAGATCGACATGTGGCGCGAAGCGGATTCCATACTTGCGTTTGAAAAGCAGCTTATCAGCGCGGGCGTCGCGACGGAAGCGGAGCTGAGCGGTATTTCCGCACAGGTCAAAGCGGACATATTAAATGCAGTTAAGCTTGCCAAGGACGATACGCTCTCGCCGCGCATGAACCTAGAGAAGACGCCGAACATCATCGCGGATATGATGTTCTCGAACAACAGCATAAAGAGTATGGATACCACGCGCAAGCCCGACGTGCTGCAGCCCAAGGAGGAGAACGCGCACGTGAAGGCGCTTTCCGGAAAAGAGCGTTTCGCGTTTGGTAAGGACGGCAAGCCGGTTTCCAAGAACAAGGTCTATCAGCTGCGCGACGGCATATTTGAAGCGATCATCGACAAGTACTACGAAGACCCGACGCTGGTGGCGTACGGCGAGGACGTGCGCGAGTGGGGCGGGCCGTTCGCGGTATACCGGGGGATTTCCGACGCCATGCCGTACCATCGGCTGTTCAACGCGCCGATATCCGAGGGCGCGATCGTGGGCAGCGCGGTGGGCTACGCGATGGCGGGCGGCCGCGTGATCGCCGAGCTCATGTACGCGGACTTTTTGGGCCGCGCGGGCGACGAGGTGTTCAACCAGCTAAGCAAGTGGCAGTCCATGAGCGCGGGCATAATCAAGATGCCGTGCGTGCTGCGCATGTCGATAGGCAGCAAGTACGGCGCGCAGCATTCACAGGACTGGTCGGCGCTGTGCACGCACATCCCCGGCCTCAAGGTGGTGTTCCCCGCGACGCCGTATGACGCGAAGGGGTTGATGAACGCGGCGCTCAATGGCACCGACCCGGTTGTATTCCTCGAGAGCCAGCGCATCTACGACGTAGGCGAGCAGTTTCACGAGGGCGGCGTACCGACGGGCTATTACGAAGTGCCGCTGGGCGAGCCGGACGTCAAGGTGCAGGGCAGCGACTTAACCATACTCACCATCGGCGCGACGCTTTACCGCGTGATGGAGGCGGTCAAGCTGTTTAGTGAGCACGGCATCAGTGCGGAGGTGATCGACGCGCGCAGCCTTGTGCCGTTCAATTATGAGAAGGTAATCGAGTCCGTGAAGAAGACGGGCAAAATCATTGTGACGGGCGACGCGTGCGAGCGAGGCTCGCATATGGCGGAGTTCGCGCGCAACATCACCGAGCTGGCGTTCGATTATCTCGACGCGCCGCCGGTTGTCGTGGGAGCTAAGAATTGGATCACGCCCGCGCACGAGCTCGAAGATTATTTCTTCCCGCAGCCGCATTGGCTCGTTGACGCGTATCACGAGAAGATTGCGCCCATCCCCGGCTACGTGGCGAA
>CAZLRM010000260.1:0-2668 GCA_964561895.1 uncultured Christensenellaceae bacterium
ATGAGGGAGGGAAACAGTTGTTTAAGAAGCTTATGAGCTAAACTAAATAGCATTGTCTGTATGCTCTGTGTTTTTATGTACATTAAATACTATAAAATATTAATATGGTTTACAAGTATTCTATGAATAAAAAATAGAGTGTTTTATTCATAGAATACTATGAATACCACTCTTTTTAATAGTATAGTTTTGCCTAGCCGGGGGTTTTTCATTAGCGGGTATAACCCTTTATTACCAGCCACGCCTAAAGGACGTTGGTACGGTCTGGTTCCCGCGAAAATACTTGCCCCCGTAAACGGGTCTTGTCGATAAGTGTATTACTCCTTGCACACCATATCTTTATGGTGCCGCGCGTAGTGGAACAGGTATTGCTGCACGAGGCCCGCATATTCGCCAAAGCGCTCGTCCACAAACTTACGCATCGATTTGTCATTCTTACCGCTGTAACCGTAAATGCCGCACAGCACACGGCGCATCCACACGTCCGCAGGGAACGTCTGCGCAAACCCGAGAGAATACAGGCAGACGCAGTCCGCCACCTTGAGACCCACGCCGGGCAGCTTCGTGAGTTCCCGCCGTGCCTGCTCAAAAGGCATACCGCGAAGCGCTTCGATATCGAACCCTTGCGCGACCGCCCCCGCCGCGCCGGAGATATACTCCGCACGGTAGCCTGCGCCGCAGCTTTTCAGTTCGTCCGCGGTCAGCCGCGAGAGCGCCTCCGGCGAGGGGAAATCGAAGCCGCCCTCCAAAGGCGCGCCATACCTTTCGCAAATGGTTTCGACGATACCCATGATACGCTTTACGTTGTTGTTGGCAGAGATGATAAAAGAGATCAGCGTCTCGAACGGCGGCTGGTTTAAAACCCGCATACCCGGCGCGTACGCCATGCCCTCAGCTAAGAATGGGTCGCGCGCGTACATTGCCTTGACTGTGCCGTAATCGCGTTCCAAGTCAAAGTAACGGATAAAGGCATTCACGTCCATATCGCCAACGCCGGACAGCAAAAGGGTATCCTGCCGCTGCTCCGCGTACACCGCGCGCCCCAACGCCACGCCGAAGAAACCTTCTCCATGCGGTTTCCAGCGAAACGCCTGCCCGCTGGTCAGGCAATCGGAGAGGGAGAAATCGGAGAGGCCGCGAATCGTCATTTTATTATCGCTATATTGTATATCCATCATCCGTCCATGCGTTCTACTGACAAGTCTTCGTTGATGCGCACCGTGTACTGCGTGGTCACTTCAGCATATGCGACATCGGGTGAAAGACCGACATCCGCATAGAGCATACCGTCTTTGATATACAGCGTTGCTTGTTCAAGATATTGCTCTTCGCTATCAGCAGTCGAATTATCCGGAATATTCAAATAATCCGAACCGCTGCCGTCCATATTCGCCCACCCGATTGAAAGATCAGCCATCTCATCTTCCACAAAGAATATGCGGCTACCATATAGCACGATTTGCGTATAATCTCCTGTATCCGGATAAAGTACGGTTCGGTTGCTGTCGTCAGAATCGGTACGCACGAGCTGAAAACGATACGTATCCGAATCCGCAGGCTCGCCGCCTTCCGAAATGTAAAGCGCGTCCGAAGCGGCAGCAAAACAGTTAACCCAGCATTCATAGTTGCCGGGAAAATGCTCCGTTACGTCGTAGACCACCGTCTTTTCGCCGTTCCGTTCGCGCACAATCGTCTGACCTTCGATCGCATATTTATCGGGTTCAGGCGTTTTTACCGGTAACGCAGATTCAGTCGCCGGGGCATACGTCTCCGTAACATTCGCGGCCTGCGTACCGCAACCGCAAAGCAGCAGCGCAAAAGCGAGAATCACCACTGTCCCAAAAACGTATCTTCTCATATCCGCCCTCCGTGTCATATGGCTTATATTATCACGCGTTCCATATTTTTTCAATCGGTTATCAGGATAAAAAAACAGGCCCATTGCTGAGCCTGCTTAATCGTTCCATTAGTTCGGGTATACGCTGACCTGTTTTTTGTCGCGGCCCTTGCGCTCGAACTTGACAGCCCCGTCGACCAGCGAATACAGCGTATCGTCGCTGCCGATGCCGACGTTGTTGCCCGGATAGAAATGTGTGCCGCGCTGGCGGATCAATATGTTGCCCGCAAGCACCGCCTGACCGTCGCCGCGCTTCACGCCAAGGCGCTGCGCCGCGCTGTCTCTGCCGTTTCTCGAGCTGCCTACGCCCTTTTTATGTGCCATCTAACCGCACCTCGCTTTCCTGTTGGGCTAATTATTCCTCGGTTTTCGCCGTTGTTTTGGCTTTCGCTGTTGTTTTGGTTCCCGTCGCTTTCGCTTTGGGCTCCGCCTTGGCATCCGCTGCCGCCGCTTTAGGCTTAGACGCCGCTTTGGCTTTGGGCGCTGCGCCCAATTCCGCCGCTGCTTCCATATCGGCTGATTTGGATGCTTTGGCTTTCGGTGCCGCCTTTGCTTCCGTCTCCGCCGCTTTAGCCTTGGGGGCTGCCTTTACTTTGGTCTCCACTTCCGCCGGAGCGTCTTCGATGATGACGACTTCCTTTTCGTCAGTCTCCGCCGCCTTGCCCGAAGCGATATCGGTGATCTTGATCTTCGTAAACGGCTGGCGATGCCCCTGCTTCTTGCGGTAATTGTCTTTGGATTTATACTTGTATACGATAACCTTCTTCTCTT
>CAZLRM010000261.1:0-2667 GCA_964561895.1 uncultured Christensenellaceae bacterium
AATCTCTTTGCGCAGCTCCGTGGAGCCGTGGTTGGAGGTATAGTGCGTGCGGCCTGCCTCTATCGCATAAATCGCGCTTTCGCGGATATTCCAAGGCGTATCGAAATCCGGTTCGCCCACGCCAAGCGAAATGCAATCCTTCATTTCGCTCGCAATATCGAAGAACTTACGGATACCCGACGGCGGGCAGTTCCGTACGACGACAGATAGCTTTTCTTCAAGAGTCACGGCGAGACCACCAGCCTCTCCTCTTTTTCACGCGGCGCGAAAATCACGCCCTGTTCCTTATACTTGCGCATGATAAAATGCGTCACGGTGCTGGAGACGCCCTCCAGCACGGCGAGCTTCTCGAACACGAACTTGCTGATCTGTTTCATACCGGACGCACGCACGATCACCGAAAGATCGTATGCGCCCGACATCAGGTAAACCGCCGTCACCTCCGAAAAGCCGTAGATGCGCTTGGCAAGGTCGTCGTACCCGAGACCCCGCTTGGGCACTACCTTCACCTCGATGAGCGCTTCCGCCTCGTCCGAATTCACTTTTTCTCTATTGATAACCGCGGTATACTTGACGATGATTTTTTCGCGTTCCATTTCGGCCACTGCGGCGGCCACCTCCGCTTCGGATGCATCCGTCATTCCGGCCATATCCTTTGCGCTCAGGCGCGCGTCGCGTTCGAGCATGTCAAGTATCTCATTCTGCAAATTACTCATGAAAAAACCTCCGTACGATTTAGAATCCCGCCCAACGGTTCTTTAGCTTTTGTGTATTCTACCACTCACCCCGCCGCTCGTCAAATATCATTTTCCCATTTATT
Organism: uncultured Christensenellaceae bacterium; assembly: GCA_964561895.1. Classification (GTDB taxonomy): domain Bacteria; phylum Bacillota; class Clostridia; order Christensenellales; family SZUA-584; genus JAEWCC01. Next base: position 821 of record CAZLRM010000261.1, read on the forward strand.
TATAGTTAATAGCCGTCTTTTTCTGCCTTAAGTGTAACCATCACAACCTCGGGTCGGTTAAACACGCGCAGACGCGTGAACCTGCCGCCGAGGCCGCGGCTGACGATCATCGCGGTATCGCCGCTTTGGTATTCGCCGCCCGTGTACTTAGGAAAAATGCCCTGGCCGGGGGCATACAGCCCCTGAATCCAGGGCAGGCGGACCTGCCCTCCGTGCGCATGGCCGCAAAGCGCAAGGCTGACGCCGCAGCGCGCATACACAGGAAACAGCTCCGGTTTATGCGAAAGCAGCAGAAAGAACGCCCGCCCGGCAGGAACGAGCCGGCGAAGCGCCGCTTCCCGCTCTGCCAACATTGTTTTATTTACGCCGTTGGAACGGCCGCTGAAAAACGCCGGGTCACTCAGCCCCGCGATCACAAAGCTGCCGCCCCCCCTCTCAATCGTTTCCGATAAGTCGTCGAGTATGTGAACGCCCGCTTCCTCAAGCTGTTCTTTAAGCGGTTCGTACTGCCCCGACATATGCTCGTGGTTACCCGTCACATAGTATACGGGGGCGATGGAAACCGCCAGCCGGATGAAACCCATCGCTGCTGCGATATCGGGGCGGCTGCGGTCGATCAGGTCGCCTGTGACAGCGATGATATCGGGCGACTGTGCGCGAATGACTGCGGCCAGCCGCTCCGGCCTTCCGGGGAAACGCCGGTCATGCAGATCGGAAACGTGTGCGATTTGAAATCCGTCCAAAGCTTGTGACATGAGGCGATTTGCGTGTTGCAGCTGCGTGACATCAAATGGTTGTTTATCTGAATGCTTTATCATAATTTCATGATAGCACTGCGGTTATGCAAAGTCATATATTTATTTACTTTCGGTTCAATTTCCCTTCATTCTGACCGATATATAAAATATAGTCTAATTGAAACCACTCGTGGTTGAAGGAGGGCAATCATGATAGAATCGGTGAAACCGACGGGCAGCATAGAGTATACTGCCGCCGCAAAGGGCATAGTGGACGCAGCCACGGAGGGCCAGAACGAAACCGACGCGTCTTATGCGGTGGATTTAAGCAGCTCCGGCAGCGCCACAAAGAGCAATAAGCTCAGCGCGGATCAGATTGCACGTGTCAAAAGCCAGGTGGAAGCGCAAAACGCTTCGCTGCGCGCGCTGGTGGAGAAGCTGCTGACCAAGCAGGGCAGCGAAGCACGCACCGCGTTTGCCGAGATTGAGTTCGACAGCGATATGACGCAGGCGGAAGCGCAGGAAGCCATATCCGAAAACGGCTACTGGGGCGTGAACGCCGTCAGCGACCGCATCGTACAGTTTGCCGTCGCAATATCGGGCGGCGATACAGGCAAGCTTGCAGAACTCAAAGCGGCTATCGACAAGGGCTTCAAGCTCGCGGGCCGATCTTTAGGAAGCGATCTTCCGGGTATCTGCGGCGATACCTACAACGCGATCATGGATAAGCTGGACAAATGGGCGCAGAGCGGCGGAGTCGATACGCAGGCCTGAAAACCAGCCAACAAAAGCGAACAACGGCATACGGCATCTTTCTTTGGTATACGCTAAACCAGGGGGAATGTTATATGCCGTTTTTTATGTTTCCTATATCGCAGCTTCTAAAAACCCCACTGTAAACGGCAGATGTTCAAATACCTTTGTTCCGGTATGGATGAATCCGTTGTTAAGATACCATTGCTTCAGCACGGTGTTTTCCTCGATGATCGCAGCCAGCAGCCTGCTTGCGCCAAGCTCTCCGGCTTTTTTCTTCGCGTATTCCAGCAGCGCTTTACCATAGCCATTATGGCGCAGCTCCGGCAGCACCGCGAGCTTCTCCAGTATCACCGC
>CAZLRM010000262.1:0-2667 GCA_964561895.1 uncultured Christensenellaceae bacterium
TCCACGCCCTCGTAATGCCCGCAGAGTATGTTGACCGTGCGGTACTGCGACAGTTTCAGCACAAGCGGGTGCTTAAGCTTCCTGCCGCAAGGCGACATGTATACGTTGATATACGGCTTTTCGCTGCGCGTCAACACATCGGCAAAGCATGCGTCCACAGGTTCCGGCTTTAGTACCATACCCGCGCCGCCGCCCATCGGATAATCGTCCGCGCGGCGGTGCTTGTCGGCAGCGTAATCGCGGATATCGACGGCGTTCACCTCGATCAGCCCGGCCTTGATCGCGCGCGCCCAAATGCTCGATGCGCAGACGGATTCGAACATATCAGGGAACAGCGTGAGTACGTTATACGCCGTCATACACCGCCACCTCCCCCAGCGCCTTTGGGTCCAACTCAATCACACCTGCAGCCGTATCGATACTTTTGATCACCCGCTTGAGCGCAGGAAACATGAAACTCTTATCCCCCTTGACCACGTACACGTCCGCCGCGCCGTGCTGCAATACATCCTTCAAAACGCCGAGCTTTTTGCCGTCCGCTACTACGGACAGCCCGATGATATCCGCGATGTAATGCTCGCCCTCGCTTGTCGGCTCCAGCTCCTCCCGCGCAACAAAAAGCGGCACATTTTTAAGCCGCTCCGCGTCGCTGCGCGTATCTATGCCGTCTATATGCACATAAACAAACGGAGGGTCTACGCGAAGCGCGCTATAACGCACGCACCGCCGGCCTTCCGTGTCGCTTATATATGCGAATCCGCGCCCGCAGAACTCTTCAAAGTTTTCGGAGTACAGATACACCTTCACATCGCCGCGTATTCCATGGGGCGCGGCGATGCGGGCGATTTCAATCATGCTCGATGATTTCGACGACATACTTCTTTTTAGACCTGGACGAGGCCGCCTTGACGACCGCGCGGACTGCCTTTGCGATGCGCCCCTGTTTGCCGATAACCTTGCCCATATCTTCGCGCGCGACGGAAAGCTCAATCACGATGGCTTTATCATCCTCGTTCTGGCTCACCTTCACTTCTTCCGGCTTGTCCACAAGCGATTCTGCGATGTACTTTACAAGTTCCAGCATAACGTTCTCCATCACTTCAGCACGCCGTTTTTCTTGAGCAGCGAACGAACGGTCTCGGTGGGCTGCGCGCCGTTCTTGATCCATGTCAGGGCCTTGTCGCCGTCCACGACGCACTTCTTGCTCATCGGATCGTAGTTGCCGAGTTCTTCCACAAAACGTCCGTCACGCGGGCTGCGCGCATCCGCCACCACGATACGATAAAAAGGCGCTTTCTTCGCTCCGATTCTTTTCAGCCTGATTTTAAGCATACTTCCTCCAAAATTATAAATGTTTTATCAGAACGGCATGCCCAGCAAGCCTCTTTTGCCATGCTTGCCCGACATTCCTTTCATGAGCTTGGTCATCTGCTCAAACTGATTGAGCAGCCGGTTCACATCCTGCACCTTGGTGCCGCTTCCCGCGGCAATGCGCTTTTTTCTGCTGCCGCCGATGATCTGCGGCCTCCTTCTTTCCTCGGGCGTCATCGATTTGATGATCGCCTCGGTATGCGCCATCTGCTTCTCGTCAATCTGCGCGCCGGAGAGCTTATTGCCGCCCGGCAGCATCGAAAGCATGTCGCCGAAGTTGCCCATCTTTTTAATCTCGCTCATCTGGTCCAGAAAATCTTCCAGCGTGAACTCTGCCTTGCGCAGCTTCTTTTCGAGCGCTTCGGCCTTGTCGAGCTCAAAATTCTGTTCCGCCTTTTCTATCAGCGACAGCACGTCTCCCATGCCCAAGATGCGCGAAGCCATGCGGTCGGGGTAAAACACCTCCACATCGGTGAGCTTTTCGCCGATACCCGCAAACTTGATAGGCTTGCCCGTCACCGCGCGCACCGATATCGCCGCGCCGCCCCGCGCGTCGCCGTCCAGCTTGGAGAGCACCACACCGTCGAGGGAAAGCTTTTCGTTAAACGCCGACGCGGCGTTGACCGCGTCCTGCCCGGTCATCGCGTCCACGACGAGCAGCTTCTCGTGCGGCTTCACCGCATCCGCGATGCGCTTCACTTCATCCATCATTTCTTGATCGATATGCAGCCGGCCCGCCGTATCGAGTATCAGCACATCAACGAGCTTCTTCTCCGCCTCGGCGACAGCCTGCTTCGCGGTCTTGATGGGGTCCTGCTGGCCCTTCTCAAAGAACAGCGCGCCCGCTTTCTCCGCCACGATGCCGAGCTGCTGTATCGCCGCGGGACGGTAGATATCGAGCGCCGCAAGCATCACCGATTTACCGGTTTTTTTCCACAGCGTGGCGAGCTTGCCGCACATCGTCGTCTTGCCCGCGCCCTGCAAACCGCACATCATCACGATGGTGGGCGGGTTCGCCGCAAAATGCACGCTCTCGCTCTTCTCACCCAGCGTGGCAACGAGCTCGTCGCGAACGATCTTGATTACCTGCTGGCCGGGCGTGAGGCTCGATAATACCTCCTGCCCTACCGCACGCTCCGATATGCGGTTGATCAGTTCCTTGACCACCTTGAAGTTCACGTCGGCTTCCAGCAGCACAAGCTTGACTTCCTTGAGCGCGGCTTTCACCTCGAGTTCGGTTAGCTTGCCGCGGTTCGTGATCTTGGAGAATATATGATTCAGTTTTTCGGCAAGGCC
>CAZLRM010000263.1:0-2651 GCA_964561895.1 uncultured Christensenellaceae bacterium
ATGGTGCGCGTGTCCTACGACCAGAAGCCTTACCGCAAGACGCTGATGCAGACCTACGGTGCGAATGTCATCGCAAGCCCGTCTTTGATGACCAACGCAGGCCGCTCGATACTCGCCAAGGATCCGAATTCGATGGGCAGCCTCGGTATTGCGATCTCCGAAGCGGTGGAGGATGCGGCGATGCGCGAGGATACCCATTACGCACTCGGCAGCGTGTTAAACCACGTGATACTACACCAGACGATTATAGGGCAGGAGGCCAAGAAGCAGTTTGAGAAGATCGACGAGTATCCCGATTTCGTGATCGGCTGCAACGGCGGCGGCACCAATTTTTCGGGCTGCGCATTCCCGTTCATCCATGATAAAATCAAAAAAGGCACAAAGACGGAGTTTGTTGCGGTTGAGCCTGCGGCATGCCCCAAGCTGACCAAGGGCAAATTCGCATACGATTACGGCGACACCGCCAAGATGGCGCCTATCGTGATGATGTATACGCTGGGCCACGATTTCATTCCGGCGGGCATTCATGCAGGCGGGCTGCGGTATCATGGCGACTCCGCGCTGCTCTCGCAGCTGTATCATGACGGCTTTGTAAAAGCCGCAGCGGTTCAGCAGACCGATGTTTTCAAAGCGGCAGTGACGTTTGCCAAAGCCGAGAGTATACTGCCCGCGCCCGAGTCTTCGCACGCCATCGCATATGCGATTGAAAAGGCGCTCGAATGCAAAGAGAGCGGAGAGGCCAAGACGATATTCTTTAATCTCTCAGGGCATGGCGACTTCGATTTGGCGGCATACGACGAGTACCTCTCCGGTAAGCTGCAGGACTTTGAGTACACCGAAGAAATGTTAAAGCAGGGGCTTTCGACGATACCAAACGTGGGTTAAATACGAAAAGTAAAATATGAATTAAGTATTTAAAAGCGGGCGGCCATTATAAAAGGCGGCCCGCTTTGCCGTTAATTGGGCGTTTAACGGGCAGTGTTGCGCGTTGCCCGCCAGTTTGCAATGCCGAGTGCGATAAAAATACCGGCCAATAACGTTAAAATTAGCATTTGCATAACGACATGTATACCGGACATGGTAAGCACATTCATGGCCATTATATATACCGCCGTTGCCGCGAGCGCGATAGGCGCAGGAGCGAACCGGTTATCGAACAGCAGGCTGGATACGGTGCAGCCGGATACGAGCCCGATCAGTATGATATTGGCGTGCGCCAGATAAGGCGTCGCCTCTTGTCTATAAGCCAGCAGGATGAGACCGGAAAGCGCGCCCAATACCGAACTGACGATGTAGGCCAGCATATGGCTGCTTTCCTTTTTTCTTTTGCGGCCAAACAGAGGCGTGCCAAGCGGCGTCAGCATAATCAGCGTAAATACGGCGGCGAAGCATAAAAACAGGAATATCAGCATACCCGGGGCGATCTGGCTGAGCTGAGACAAAGCGTAATGGGATGCTTTGATGGGGACGCTGGAAATCAGGCTGCAGATCAGCCACACGATCAGGTACATCACCGCTGTAACGGCAAGCGCAGGCAGCTTAAAGTATACGGTTAAAGCACCGTTGATTGCGCCAACAGCGGCGCAGGCAGCCAATGCAAGCAGCAGCCCGACGACCCACGACCCGGAGCCTTCCATCGTTTTTGCGATAATGAGGGGGGAAAGTGTCATCAGGGAAACGACAGAAAAATCAAGGCCTTTTGCGCGTGTGGTGATCGCGGCGGAAAGGCCCAGCGGCATCAGGTAAGCAAACCAGTGAATCATCGTGGAAAAATTACCGGGCGTGGTGAAATACATGTTTTCTAAGCCTGTGAACAAAAATGTGATGAACGCCATGAACAGCAGTACGGGGCCTGAATAACCATGAAGAACCGTTTGCTCTATCGGGAGCGAACCTTCGGGCGTGTATGAGACACTGCTCGTTAAAGGCTTGACGGGCATTTGCGCCGGCTGCCTGACAGGCGCGCTGCAGCCGGAACAGAAGGTATCGTCATCTCTGAGCGGTTTCCCGCATCGGGTGCAATTTGCCATAGGTGTTCTCCTTAAGTTGTTATTTCATATGCGATAATATCTGCACTATCATACAAAGAAAGGCGTGATGATCGACGTTGCGCGGCCAGATTAACTGAACAGGGGCTGCCTAAAGTAAGCAGCCTCCGTTCAATCTATATTGTATTATTCCATGCCGATACTCTCTGTGCCTGCATCGCGGCTGCGCGGAATGAAAGCGCGTCGGGCGATGAAAGCGATTACAGCGAGTATTAATACGATGATGCCCCCTATCACAGTGCGCCACATCGGAGCTAATCCAAGGCAAAGCAATATCTGACAGAGAATCGCATAGTACAGTGCCGGGGCCAGCGCGTAAATTGCGGGTGCAATGCGGTTGTCCAGTACGCGGCTTCCGGCGATGCAGGCAAAAACGAGCAGTATAAACGGCGTATAATAATCGCTGCCTCCGGGGAGAACATTGGTATACAAAGACAGATAGAGCAGCCCTGCCAGCGACGCAATCATCGCGCTGGCCATATAAGCGAACATGTAACTGAGCGCCGGTTTTTGTTCGCGTTTATACTTTGGTAAGCCAAGCTTAGTCAGCATGACCATCAGAAAAACCGCGATAAAGGCCGCGACCAGTAATCCCAATCCCCA
>CAZLRM010000264.1:0-2635 GCA_964561895.1 uncultured Christensenellaceae bacterium
CTCTGAATTGTAAATCATAAACTGGAAAGGGCAGTCCATAGGCCGAAGCGCCATGACTTCATCATCCTTGCCCTCTTCGCCCATCACGAACATGCCGTCCTTGTAGTGATCCCAGTGGCCGGAAATCTTGTAAAGGTCGCTTTTAGCCATGAGCGGAGTACGCACAAGCGTGTAGCCGCGTCTTTCTTCCTCGTCTTCGACGAAACGAGAGAGCACCTGTATAACCTTGGCTCCTTTGTTCATGATGAGGGGCAAACCTTGCCCGACAATATCGCTGGTCGTGAAATATTTCAGTTCACGTCCCAGCTTATTATGGTCACGCTCGCGCGCTTCCTTGAGCATGGTAAGGTAGGCATCCAGTTCCTCCTGCTTTTCGTAAGCCGTGCCGTATACGCGCGTTAGCATCTTGTTTTTTTCGCTTCCGCGCCAGTACGCGCCCGCTATAGAGAGCAGTTTGAACGCCTTAATCTTGCCTGTGAAAAGCACATGCGGGCCGGCGCAGAGGTCGGTAAACTCGCCTTGTTTATAGAAGCTGAGCTTCGCATCCGCGGGCAGGTCGTTTATGAGCTCTGCTTTATAGGGTTCTTCATTCATTAGCGCAAGCGCTTCACCGCGGGGCAGCTCAAAGCGTTCCAACGGCAGGTTGGCTTCAACAATGCACCGCATTTCGTTTTCGATTTTTTCAAGGTCTTCCGCGGTAAAAGGCTTATCAAGATCAAAGTCATAGTAGAAGCCCGTGTCGATCGCGGGTCCGATGGCCAGTTTCGCGGCGGGGTAAAGACGCTTCACTGCCTGCGCCATCACGTGGGAGGCCGTATGCCACAGCGCCTTCTTGCCTGCTTCGTCCTCGAAAGTCAGTATCTCCACACGGCTGCCTTCGCCAACCGGCGAGGTCAAGTCGCGTACTTCGCCGTCAATTCTTGCAGCCAGCGCACGCTTTGCGAGCTTACCCGATATTGCGCCGGCGATATCAAGCGCGCATTTCACATTTTCAAATTCCCGGATTGTACCGTCCGCTAAAGTGATCTTCATAATTTCCTCCAAATTAAAATCCCATGTACAAATTGTACATGGGACGATTATTAACCGCGGTTCCACCCATCTTTCATCGAACAGATGACATCTTAATTAGCTGATAAGGGAGCAGCCCCTTGCTGAAGCATCAGGTGGTTTCACTTTCGGTACGCACTCCGCGCTTTCAGCCTGCGGCGCCGGAGTCTCTTGATGCGTATGATCGCAGCTACTTATCCCGAATACAGCTGTCGAAACACATTATAGTATCGGTCTGCCATCGTGTCAATCACAAAAGGTTCGATCTGCCGCCAGAAGTCCGCTCGTCATATCGCGTTTTGCTGATGATACCCTGCGCTACGCGTACAATGCCTATGATGATACCTGCAATGCCAAGTAAAACAATATAGTAATTGTTGATACCGAGCACTACGGGTATGATGAGCAGCGCCGCGCCGATGACAAGCAGCAAAGCGCTGATGCGGCGCGTCTGACGGTTTTTATCGCTGCTCGAATCGTTTTGCACGAGACCGAAAAGCCCGAATACGATGAACCAGCATGCGAGTATCACGCCAAGCAGCGTCTGCGTATCGGGTATAAACAATATCAGCAGCAGTAAAATGATATCCAGTATGCCATGAACCAGATGAGCCACAAACATCCGATGTTCGTTTTTCAGCTTATATGCCTTATAAAGATTATATATGCCGTACAGAAATACGAAGGATCCAACGATAAATAAAAGCGTTTTAAGAGCGATATTTTTTTCAACCTCAGGCGAATTACCCGCGAGAAGAAATATACCCACCGCTATGATTAGCACGCCTGTTATGACCACCAGCCACCAAGGCATTTTCCCATTCAATTTCATGCGCAGGATTTTGCTCCTCTCGTACAGAAATTTAGGTATCATCAATTAGCATAATAACACTAAACCATTTTAATACACAACAGAAAATATAGCGAAAATTATCTTTTTTTAAAAACCTTCGCCCATGACCTCCTTGACGTCTCCTACAATCACAAAAGCCTTGGGATCAACGCTCTTCACAAGGCTTTTAAGTCGAGCGCCTTCGGTGCGCCACTGTATGACGCACATCAATACAGTTTTTTCGCGTCCCGTGTACCCCCCTTTTGCTGAAAGCGCGGTGACGCCGCGGTCCATTTTTTCAAGTATCAATTTGGCGATCTCGTCATTCTTTTCAGAAATAATATAGAAAGCTTTGGCCGCGTTTAAGCCTACAGAAATAAACTCCATCAGCTTGGTGGCGATATAAAGGGAGGCGATGGCGTAGAGCGCGAGCTTCAAATCGGAAAACAGCAGCGCGGCCGAGCCAATAACGAGAAGATCGATGATGAAAACGAAAGTGCTGATACTGACATGCTTAAAATGCGCGTTAAGTATCACTCCGCCCATATCCGAGCCGCCCGTACTGCCGCCATACCGCAGTACGATGCCAATGCCTATCCCCGTCAGCACACCGCCGTATAGGCAGCCAAGTATCAGCGTATCGGCATCGTTTGTTTGCGTAAGCCCTACGGGAATTACTTCTGCGAGCAACGAATACAGCGCCAGCGAATATGCTGTGCGAACTGCGAATGTTTTGCCCATTTTCTTAATGCC
>CAZLRM010000265.1:0-2615 GCA_964561895.1 uncultured Christensenellaceae bacterium
GGTACGTCCATCTTGTTCGCGGCGACGATTTCCGGCCTTTTTGCAAGCGCGGGCGAGTAGCCCGACAACTCCTTGCGGATGATCTCATAATCTTCTATAACATTACGCCCTTCGCTGGATGAGGCGTCCACGACGTGAATCAGCATGCGCGTACGCTCGATATGGCGCAGGAAGTCGTGCCCCAGCCCAGCGCCCTCGTGCGCGCCTTCAATAAGTCCGGGGATATCCGCAACCACGAAGCTGTCCTCATGTACGCGCGCCACACCGAGGTTGGGCGAGAGCGTAGTGAAATGGTATTCCGCGATTTTAGGTTTTGCGCCGGTACTTGCCGCTAGCAGCGTGGATTTACCCACGCTGGGGTAGCCGATGAGCCCCACGTCCGCGATGGTTAAAAGTTCTAAGACCACGAAGCGCCCCTTGGTGCGCCTGCCGGGCGTGGAGAAAGAAGGTGCCTGCCGCGTTGGCGTCGCAAAGCGCGCGTTGCCGCTGCCTCCTCTGCCGCCCTTGAGCAGCATACGCGACCCTTCCCTTAAATCAGCCGCGACGCGCCCGGTTTCAAAATCCTTGATCACCGTGCCGGGCGGCACCTTAACGGTCAAGTCGTCGCCCGTTTTGCCGCGCATGTTCTTCGGGCCGCCTTCTTCGCCGTTTTGCGCGATAAACCGCCGCTGATAGGTAAAATCCATCAGCGTGCGCATATTTTCGTCCGCTTCAAACAATATACTGCCGCCGTCGCCGCCGTCGCCGCCGTCCGGGCCGCCGTTGTTCACGTATTTTTCGCGCCGGAACGATACGTGGCCGGCTCCGCCGTCGCCCGCTTTGATATATATTTTCGCTTTATCGACAAACATTCGTTTTTTCCCTTTCCCATGGACAAAGATCGTTTAAAAAGCATTCGGCGCACTTGGGCCTCTGCGCCGCGCACACGCGCCTGCCGTGGTAAATAAGCCAATGGTGCGCCGCCGACCACTGCGCCTTCGGTATCGCCTCCATGAGCTGCTGCTCCGTCTTCAGCACATCTTTTGAATCGGCAAGCCCCAGCCGGTTCGACACGCGCTGCACGTGCGTATCCACCGCGATTGCCGGAATACCAAATGCATTGGACAGCACGACGTTCGCGGTCTTTCGCCCCACACCGGGCAGCGCGGTTAAGTCCTCCATCGTGTTTGGTATCCGTCCGCCGCGCCGCTTAAGGAGCTCCGCAGCCGCCGCGCGAATATTACGCGCCTTGGTATGAAAAAAACCGCAGCTTCTGATGATATCCTCAATTTCGCCAATCTGTGCCGCTGCGAGCGCCGCCGCATCGGGATACCGCGCAAACAGCTCCCCTGTCACCGCATTAACCTGCCTGTCGGTCGTCTGCGCGGAAAGCATCACCGCGATCAAAAGCTCAAAAGCGCTCTTGAATTTCAGTTCCGGCCTCGCGTCCGGATAATGCGCCGCCAGCCGCATTAATATTTCCGCATGATCGCTCATCGCATTCTCCCCTGTCCGTAATCGCTATTATACCTTACGCGCCGCGGAAAACACAAACTTTTAATAAAGATTGGGATTGCACTGAAATCACGGGCGGTATCCGAAATTGAGCGGGCGGATATAATCCCCCACCCGTCTACGCCGGGAGCCCCCTTTAAAGCAAGGGGGCCATTATCCGCCCCTGCATTTTGATGTTGACATATAGAATCTTTATTTCAGCGCGGCATGCGATTGCTGCTGCGCAAGCGTTATGCTGTAGCCGGGATGCAGGTAATGATAGCCTGACTGCGCGATTCCCGAAACGGCTTTTTGCGGACAGAAGTTGTAGCAGGCGAGGCAGTTCTCACAGCGATGCGTCCATATGGGCTTTCCGTTATTCATCGCGATGTTACGCGCCGGGCAGACCTTGGCGCAAATTGCGCACCCGTTGCACTTGTCGCTGACGCCAAATACGCAGTCGAGCCGGTAAATCATCGACATGGTCGTATCGCCTTTCCCGCCGCCCACCGTCTTGAGCATGTATTTACGCGTGATGGACGCAAATATAGGAGCGATCGGCGCGAGCAGAAAATCGAGCGGCCGGTTAAGACGCGGGTGTTTTGCCTTTTTGACGGTTTGCGCGCAAATCCGCGTAACCTCAGCGTACATTTTCTCAAGCAGTTTTTCATTCTTTACCCACGGTTTTAAAAACGCGTTCTGCGGCATATGGACACCGTACGCGGCGGCCAGCTTAGCGCCGTTTTTACGCAGCAGCGCCCTTACCGTTTTCATGGCCCGGCCTGCCCCTCCGCCGAAGTTGCAGACGGCGAATACGTACTTGGACGATAAGTGTTTTATCTTCGGTATGAAGCTGCGCACGATGTTGGGGACATCGGCATAGTAGACGGGAAACACGATACCGACGGTGTCTGCGTTTACTGTGATACTGTCTTCATGGATGACGGACGCAATCGGGATAAGCGCTCCCGATAAGCCTTCCGAAATTTTCTCGGCAATCCTATACGAATTGCCCGTGCCGGAAAAATAATATACCGTCGCCGACATCATTGTTCTCCCTTCGCAATCGCATCCCTGACCTTATGAATCCACCGGATTTCATTTTCGTAATACATAATTCCGTTTTCATTGGACAGCTTCCA
>CAZLRM010000266.1:0-2579 GCA_964561895.1 uncultured Christensenellaceae bacterium
TGCAGCTTGGGAAGCTGTTCAGAAAAGGGAACATGCAGTTTTTAAACAGTATTTCGGAACGGATAAAGGGGGGAAAAGGCAATGAGTAAAACAATGAAGGTGGTGCTGATTGTCACCTGCGTCGTTTTGGTGTGTTTGATCGGCGCGGGTATCGTAGCAGGAGTATACTATGCGGGCATGGGTGGCCGCTCTAATTTCTTTGATATTTTCAGCGGTAGCCGCGTTGCTGTGGATGAATCGCATGCGCTTGATTTAAACGGTATATCCGAAATATCGGTGGAATGCGCCTCGGCCGCCGTTACGGTGGTTCCGGGCGATGAACCGAAGGCGGAGATGAAGGGCAACTTATGGGCGCCCAAAAAGCAGGACGCATACCTCAGTGTGACGCAGCAGGGGGAGGAGCTCTCAATCCGGTTTGATCAGCCCGTAACTTTTTTCAATTGGTCCGATGTGGATATCACCGTGTATCTGCCGGAGGATTGCGGACTGAACCTTAAAGTATCGTGCGCTTCGGGGGACACTGCGATCCGGCAGCTTGCGCTGGGCGACATATCGGTTATCTGCGCGAGCGGTAACACAGGTATCAGCAGTTGTACGGGCAAATCGGTGGGCATAGAGGCCGCGTCGGGCAATACAAATGTCGCAGAGTGCGCGTTTGACGGCATCCGGACTATATGCCAGTCGGGGAATATCGGGATTCGTGATACAAAGAGCGCGGTATCCGTCAAATGCACTTCGGGAAAGGTAGTGCTCAAGGACGTGGAAGGAGCACTCGATATCGGCAGTACCTCGGGCAGCGTGGAGGTCAGCTTGTCGCAGCCGCAGATCAGCCCGATCGATATCGACCTGACCAGCGGCGGAATCAGGATGTATCTTAACGCGCAGGCTGCGTTTGATCTTGACGCAAATACCACATCGGGCGGCATACAATGCGATTTCGACCGCACGGTGAGCGGCGGAGAATCGGGCAGTATTGTGGGCGACCATATCGTGGGCAAGTGCAACGGCGGCGGTTCGTCCGTCACGCTCAGCACCATATCGGGCGGTATCGATATCCGGAAACAGTAAATAATACGGGAAGCCGCTGATAAAAATGGAAAGGCCGCAGGCGCGGCCCTCAGGCCGCTGACAAACTTCGTTTGCCAGCGGTTTTTATTGTGCATTACCCCTCTTTATTATTGCCTTTCTCAAGGGCGGCCTTGTAGAAAGGCATGTTTCTATGTGGAATCCACAAGGCTTTTTCAGTATTTAATCAAGTATGAAGCTTTGTCAGCAAGCTGAAGGCCGCAGGAGCGGCCTTTTCAAATACCCTGCTATTGAACCGTAAACTCCGCAATCGCAAACGTGCTTCCGCCTTCCGAGTATAACGGCTTTACGATGCGGTAATGCCCTGCGGAGAGCTTGCCGTAGAATGTTTGCAGCGGGAATTCGATATCAGCGGTTTCCCCGGCGGGCAGCACAACCGCGATTTCAATCCACACTGCGTCTTCCTTCACGGTGACGATATACCACGTGCCCTCCGATTCAACTTCCAGCCGCGGTTCCATGCCGAAGGTATATTCGCGCGCAGAACTGCTTGTAAAATGTACTTTCAGAGTTTCGGTATCCGCCGCGATAGTTGTATCGTTCAGCGCCATGACGATCTCTTTGCTTTGATCGGCGGCATTGTATTCGCTTTTCAAAAGCTTGCTTACGTCAATACCCTTAATTCCGCACGCTGATAGCAGCGTCAGCATCGTCAAACCCAGAACAATCCGCAATTTTTTCATGATTGTATCCCCCCATCTTTTGATTTGACGAACGATTGCGCTTTTGTGTTCCCCGTTAATAAAATAACCCAACTTTTTTCATAGACCTTTTACGGCGCGGTAAAACTGTGGCCATAATGGCGCGATATATTGTATTTAGTACAGATGAAATCATTCTGGCAAGGAGGAACAGGTTATGGAACAGTACAACGGAAATGGTGATGGAAACAGCGGCGGCGGGAATGGATATCACAATGAAAACGAATATGGTTACAACGGGTATGCGCAGCCGGCACAACAACCTGCAGCCGGGAAGAAGCCCCGCCGCGGAAGCGGCCTTGCGTTAGCGCTCGTGGGTGCGCTGATCGGTTCGGTGATCGGCGGAGGCGGTATGGCGCTGTATTTTAACGGCACGCAGGATGGAGCGCTCAGCGCGGCACAGCAGGCATACATCGACCGGGCGTTAGCGGACGCTAAGGACAGTTTATCCCCGGACGCGGATTCGGCGGAAAACACGGGCATGGACGGAACAATCGGCGAAACCGCATATCGTAAAATTGATCTTCCGGACGCGGATTACTCGACGACGGTGCGAAGCGTTGCGGAAGCGGTTTCCGACTCAGTGGTGGGCGTTTCGACGAGCGAGGGAAGCGGCACAGGCGTCATCGTGAGCAGCGACGGTCTGATACTCACGAACGAGCATGTGATCGCTGTCAGCGATTCGACGAAGATGTTTATGCCGGGTTTTAGAAACGACGGCCAGCAGCAGGCCCGTGATAATAAGATCACGGTCAAGCTCGTGGGCGGCAAGGAATATGAAGCCAAAGTGCT
>CAZLRM010000267.1:0-2562 GCA_964561895.1 uncultured Christensenellaceae bacterium
GCGCAAAGCGTTTGAAGCGGGCGGCATACCGCTCATACAGACATATTTTATGTCAATGCGGCGCGAGCTCATACTCGGCACAAGCGAGGCGCATATCGAAACGATGACGCGTTTTGAAGAGGACAGGATGGCGGCAATGCAGGCGTACGTGTCCATACGCGGCGGGTATAACAATTTAGAGCTTTGTGACGCGCCGCATGACAAAATGCACCTGTATGAATCCGTCTACTACAAGCGCGTGCACTTTGCGCACCGCATACCGCATACGCGCTGGGTGGTACTGCGCTACCCAAACCCTTCTATGGCGCAGCTCGCCGATATGAGCACCGAGGCGTTCGAGGATTTCTATTTTAACGTCTGCACGCTCGACTACGCAAAGATGGACAGGGCGATGGATACGCTGAAGGCACGCATGGAGCGCACCGATGAGGTGCATATCAAGGGTGTGAATACCGATATCACGTTCTCCATCAAGGATATTAATGTAAAGAAGTGCTCCGGCCATATGAACCTGCCGGACGGTGAAATTTACACCGCGCCCGTGAAAACCAGCGTGAACGGGCGCATCACGTACAACACGCCCTCCATCGAGCGCGGGTTCCGCTTCGAGAACATCTCGTTCGAGTTCAGGGACGGAAAGATCATTAATGCGACTGCGAACGATACGAAGCGCATCAACGACATACTCGATACGGACGAGGGCGCGCGCTACGTGGGCGAATTCTCATTCGGCGTCAACCCCTATATACTCAAGCCCATGTGCGATACGCTGTTTGACGAAAAGATCGCGGGTTCCATACACTTCACGCCGGGCAACGCTTACGACGACGCGGATAACGGCAACCGCAGCGCGCAGCATTGGGATCTCGTATACATCCAGCGCCCCGAATACGGCGGCGGCGAAATTTACTTCGACGGCGAACTCATACGTAAGGATGGCAGGTTCTTAGGCGGTCTTAGTGCGCTTAACGAGGAGAATTTAAAATAATGGCTTACGCCCCGCCTGTAATCTCGCTGCGCTCGTTTACAGGCGGATATTATATGTGGGTTCCCCATCTTCTGGTTTGCCTTTCTCAGGGGAGGCCCTGCAGAAAGGCATGGTGCATTACGGGTATTTTGGCAGTATATCCGACATATTTTGCGGATTGTGCGGCAAAGATATAACGGACGCCGACAAATGATAAGTCATTAATTATTAAATAGATGTTTAAAGGGGTTTGTATGGATAAAAAGCAAATAGCAATTGAGCTGTTCGACAAGCAGTTTAACTGCGCACAGAGTGCATTTGCCGCACTCGCGCAGGAAGTCGGCGCCGACCGCGAAACCGCGCTCAAAACAGCGGCTTGCTTTGGCGGAGGCATGCGCTGCGGAGAGGTATGCGGCGCGGTGACGGGAGCGCTGATGGCGTTGGGCGTCCGCTTTGGCTGGACCGCAGAGAACGATGCGGAGGATAAGGCGGCGGCGAACCGGCGAGCAGCCGCTTTTATCGAAAAGTTCAGGGAGAAGCAGGGCACGCTGCTGTGCAGGGAGCTGTTAGGCTACAACTTCGCTGTTCCGGAGGACGCAGCCAAAATCAAGGAACTGGACCTGCACAACAAGGTATGCAAAAAAGCGATAATTGATGCGGTTGAACTCGCGGAGGAGATCATTAAAGAGGGATAAGCTGTCATATATCGCATGCATGGTGAGGACTCCGGCGGTTGCCGGGGCTCAGACCGCTGACAAACTTCGTTTGTCAGCGGTTTTTATGTGCATTACCCATCTTCATGATTGACTTTCTCAAGGGCTGCTTTGCAGAAAGGCATGTTTCAATGTGGAATCCACAAGGTTTTTCAGTATTCAATCAAGCATGAGGCTTTTTCAGCAAGCTGGGCTCCGGCGTTTGCCGGGGCTCTGTTTTTGCTTCTGGTGTTAACTATGAGTTAATTAATTCAACCAAAGTTGCGTTCCATTCCATTGTAAATCCGGTTTTGCCGCTTTATAATGTGTATTGGAGAGGTGAAAAAATGGGTGATATCCGAATCGGCAAAAGAATCGCGGCACGGCGCAGGCAGAAGGGCGTCACGCAGGAGGAGCTTGCGGAGTTCATCGGTGTTTCCAAGCCCGCCGTATCCAAATGGGAGAGCGGGCAGAGCTATCCAGATATCACGCTACTGCCCGTGCTTGCGGCCTATTTCAATATGACTGTGGACGATCTGCTGGGTTACGAGCCGCAGCTTTCCAAAGAGGATGTGCGCGGCATGTACGCGGCGCTCTGCAAGGCTTTTGCTTCGGAGCCTTTCGAATCGGCATACGAGAAATGCCGCGAATATGAGAAAAAGTATTACTCCTGCTGGAGCGTGCAACTGCACATCGGGCTGCTGTATGTGAACCACGCGATGCTGGCGGGTGAGAATATGACAGCCATACTGGAGGAAGCGATCAGGCTGTTTGAGCGCGTGGCGAAGGAAGGCGACGACATCGGCCTTGCGCGGCAGGCGGTCTTTATGCAAAGCTATTGCTGCCTTGCATTGAATCGCCCCGTGGACGCGATCGACCTGCTGGAGGGTATCGACGAAACGG
>CAZLRM010000268.1:0-2561 GCA_964561895.1 uncultured Christensenellaceae bacterium
ACCGAAAGGCCATAGAACAACCCCCGCGCGTACGGGTCCGCATGGGGGCAGCGCTCGCCCGTAAGGTACGGCAAAAATACGACGCCGCCCGCACCCGGCGCACTTTGCTCCGCGCTGTCGTCGATCTCGCGGTACGGGTTCTCGCCGCTGTAGAACGTGTTTTTAAACCACTCCATAGAACCGCCCGACGAAAGCTGGCACCCGAATGCCTGCCATTTGCGCTTGTCGTTATTGCAGAAGAACTGCACAAGTCCGCCCGTGTTGACGCCGAAGCCATCGAGCGCCATCGATACGATTCCCGACGTGCCGATAATGAGGCCGATCGTACCCTCTTTGACGATGCCCATGCCGGTCGTCTGTATTACCGCGTCGCCGCCGCCCGCATACACGGGCGCACCTTCAGGCAGGCCCGTCAGCGCCGCCGCTTCCTTCGTCACATATCCCGCCACCTCGTCGGATTCCACAACCCTTGGGAACACCGATTCGGGGAACCCTAGCTTGCCGATCAGCTCAAAGTTGAATTTCCTGTTTTTCACGTCGAACAGACCGGTCCCCGAACCGTCGGAAACCTCGGTCAGCTTCTCGCCCGTCAGCAAAAAGCGGATATAATCCTTGGGCATGAGAAAAAGCTTCATGCGCGCGAAGTTGTCGGGCTCGTTCTTTTTAAGCCAGAGTATCTTACCGCCCGTGTAACCGGTGAGCATGGTATTGTTCGTGTACGAAAGCAGGCCGTCAAGGCCGCCCGCCGCCGCAATGATCTCCTCGCATTCCTTGCCGGTGCGCTGGTCGTTCCAGAGTATGGCGGGCCGTATCACGCTGTCCTTCTCATCGAGCGCCACGAGCCCGTGCATCTGCCCCGAAAACGATACGCCCGCGATATCGCCCGGTTTTAGGCCGCTCTTCTCCACCGCAGCCTTCATCGCGCGGCAGGTGCCGTCCCACCAGTCGGCGGGGTTTTGCTCCGACCAGCCTTCCTTTGGGTTGGACAGCGGATACTCAACAGTTTTGGATGACACCACGCGCCCGTCCTCCGCCACGAAGATGCATTTCACCCCCGAAGTTCCTACGTCAATTCCTGCCACATATCTCATAGGCGAGCTCCTTTAATATAGTATTATTAAACCTTTGTATTTCTTTCAGCCCGGATGGTTATTCCGGCACGCTGCCAGCGAACCAAACCTTTAAAGTTAACTTATTATATCATAGTATATTTTCCTTGTCGTGAATATTATAAATATCTGCTGCCGAAAACCGCTAGGTAAAATTTGACCTAATGATGTAATTTTTTATTGTATATTATTTTATCGTAGTTTCCTTTACCAACTTTCGCGCTGAATCGGCGCTGTATATTCAGCCATTCGGAACCCGTCTCGCTAAAAACTTCTCTGTTCGCTAAGGTTATGCCTTCGCTTACGCTCGCTCTCGCCTCATGCTCACAGAACCAAAGCCTTCGCTTCATCGCCCGCCGGGCGCGTTGGTTTTGTTTCACTGGGGTATTTCTGACGCTCGCTTCGAATCCTGGTTCCGCGCAACGCAAAAAGCAGGCCGTTTGGCCTGCCTTTACGTTTGGCAACGGAACTCAGATTCGAAACAGAATCCCTTCGGAGAAGTCCAGCTTAAACCCGGCAATCTGCTCGCCCTCAAGCGTCTTTACGATCAGTTCGTGGTTCGTATAATCCACTTCTGAAACGCATACTGTCCATTCGCATCCGTAACCGTCGTATATTTTTATGTCGATGCTCTGCAATCGTATGGTTGATGCCTTTGCGTTTAAGCTTGGTTCCTCTTCTTGCGCAGCATCATATACGCATAGCCCAGCACGGCAGCCGCCGCAGCGCCAAACGCCCACACCCACGTGAAGTCCTGTCCTGTGGCGGGAAGTTTCGACGCTATAATCGTCACCGTAAAAGTCTCGGTAATGCTTTCCGCCGTATAGGTGACGGTAGTCGTGCCCGCCTTTAAACCTTTGATGGCGGCTGTACCGTTGCCGTTGTCTGTCAACTCAAGGTACGCGCTGTCATAACCCCATGTGCCGCCCGAAACGGACGCGGTCAGCGTCTTCCTGCCGTTTACATAAATCGAAGCTGTATGCGCAATTGGCGCCGCTGTCGGCGTGGCGCTTGCCTGTCCCCAGCCGTATATCTTCTGCTCAATGTCGCCTACCTTCACAACCTGCACATAAACCGTTGCTGTGCTTGCAGTGGCAATATCCGTCGCGGTGCTGAACTCTGTCCAGCCTGCCGCATCGAAGTCGAAAGTCCCATACTCGGACGGTTTTGCCGCCGTATCGTCCACCGCTGTCGTCTTGTAGTAATACGTCACGCCGGGTGCTACCGTCTGCGGCGCAAGCGTCACCTTTCCGGCACCGGATGATACAGATACACTCAGGTCGCCGAGTTTTAAAAGATAACCGTTGATTGTGGCACCGTTGTTGATCAACGTGGCATCGCTGTCCACTATAATCGCAGGCTTCGTTGACCCCGCAGGCGCTGTGACGGAACCGCCGTTAAGCGTCACCGCAGCAGAATCAGTCACATAGATGACACTGGGCAATGTCCCTG
>CAZLRM010000269.1:0-2538 GCA_964561895.1 uncultured Christensenellaceae bacterium
CGCCGTAGAAAGGTAACGCTCGCCCGTATCCGGCAATATCGCGACGATCATCTTGCCCGCGTTCTCAGCGCGTTTTGAAAGCTCAGTTGCCGCCCATATCGCCGCGCCGGAGGAGATACCTACCAACAGACCTTCTGTCCTCGCGACTTCCCTGCCCGCCGCAAACGCGTCCTCGTTCTTCACGGTGATAACTTCGTCGTAAATCCCCGTGTTCAGTACCGCCGGTACGAAGCCCGCGCCGATGCCCTGTATCATGTGCGGACCCGGCTTTCCTTCCAACAGCACCGGAGAATCCGCGGGTTCCAGCACCACGATCCTGATATTCGGGTTCTTCGATTTTAAATACTCGCCCGCGCCCGTCACCGTACCTCCCGTACCTGCTCCCGATATGAATATGTCAATTTTACCGCCCGTATCCTCCCAGATTTCCGGGCCGGTGGCCGCCTTATGCACCGCCGGGTTGGCCGGGTTTGTAAACTGCCCCGGTATAAAAGCGTTCGGAATTTCCCGCGCGAGTTCCTCCGCTTTCTCAATCGCGCCCTTCATGCCCTTCGTGCCGTCCGTCAGCACCAGCTCCGCGCCGTAAGCTTTAAGCAGCTGCCTACGCTCCACGCTCATGTTCTCGGGCATCGTGAGTATGATGCGGTATCCTCGCGCCGCCGCAACGGACGCAAGCCCGATACCGGTATTGCCGCTCGTCGGTTCGATGATCACGCTGCCCGGCTTTAGTGCGCCGCGCTTCTCCGCGTCGTCAATCATCGAAAGCGCGATCCTGTCCTTCACGCTGCCAGCCGGATTGAAGTATTCCAGCTTTCCGATTATAGTCGCCTTAAGATCATGCTTCTTCTCGTAGTTGGAAAGCTCCAGCAACGGCGTTTTCCCGATCAGTTCCGTTAAGCTTTTATATATTTTGGACATTTTTTAACCTTCTTCTGATTGTTTATTATTAATTATTTCATTAAAATATATTATCCAAAATGTACGGCGTCTCTTGATATATGTAAAATTTAAGCCGGTTGGTAAACAGCAGGTTCGCGCGGCCGCAGCGGGTCGCTGCCCGGATAGTGCTTGGGCACTGCTATGTTCATGCCCGTGGCGATAATCGCGGTAATATTCTTATTATATTGTGATCAGATCGTACTCATATGTCCGGTGATGAATACTTATCTTCCCCGCATCGCGTATACGTGTACACTCCGGCCGCTTCTGTTTAAACAATATTGTACGCCGCGCATCCTTTTCGCTATCCTGCTGATATTGTGGGTTTGCAGCATAATCCAGATACACTTCCCTTTCATGAATCAATCACTTGCTTATACTATATATCCTATCATTTTTGTATGAATTTTTGCTATCATACATTTTCTTTTTTAATTTGTCAATGGAATAAAAGTGCGGAAGCTAAAAAGAAAACAGTACAGGCGAAATGCTTAACCGCCCGACTGCTTCAGACGTAACACTTCAGCAGACTCTTTGGCAATCATGAGCTCCTCGATCATTCTGATTACGCATATTTTTACTTTTGATTGATCCGAGGAGATAATCCCCTCTCCGCTATTCGATTTCACCGATTCGTTTTTCTTCTGTGAAATCCGGATCCCCCAATAATCGATTCCCGTACATACCTCTTTTCTCACAATGGCGGAATTTTCTCCGATACCGCCTTTAAACACGACGCAATCGAGTCCGTTCATCACTGTCGCATACGCACCGATACATTTTTTGATCTGATAACAGAATACGTCGAGCGCGGTTTTTGCGCGAATATTCCCCTGTACCGCCATTCTTTCAATATCCCTGCAATCATTAGATATGCCCGACAATCCAAAAAAAACCTACTGATTATTCAGAATTATTTCCGTTTCTTCGTAGGAGATATTTTCATGCCGCATCAGAAAGCCGACGATGGCCGCGTCAATGTCGCCGCATCTCGTCCCCATCGGTATTCCCGCCATCGGGGTGAAACCCATACTGGTATCCACGGATTTCCCATTGTTCACCGCCGTGATACTCGATCCGTTTCCCAAATGGCAAGTGACTATCTTGATCGACTCGTACGGCTCTCCGATCAGTTTTGCAGCCTGATTCGCCACATATTTGTGCGATGTCCCGTGGAATCCATATCGTCTTATACCATACTTTAAATAGTATTCATACGGAATTGCATATAAGTACGCTTTTTTGGGCATCGTCCGATAGTTTTCTCACTGTTTACGTCAATCACTGAATATTTAACAGAAGAGCTTCCTGTACTAATGGATAGTATGAGCATATAACAATCCTTTCTTCCGCTGTTTTTACCCTGTAGCGCGAACAGTTAACTAATGCAGAAATGTAAAAACACATTATTGCAGAAAAATACAGCTATCTATTTTTTATAATTACAAAAGATAATGCCAACGAATTCAAATGCCATAATACTACAAAAATTCGTCAACATTATACTTGAGGAGGTCCTATCCTTGCATTGATAGACAATCTTAATACTAGTACTCTGTTAACTCTTAAACTGTGGGTATAGCCTTTTCAACTTGATTC
>CAZLRM010000270.1:0-2534 GCA_964561895.1 uncultured Christensenellaceae bacterium
CGCCTCGCGCTTTGAGGGCGGCTCGGTGCATGTGATAGGGCTTTGCATCAATTGGCGGAGCGAGGCGCTTAACCGCCACAATGCGCAGACGGCGCAGGCGCGGCGCAGCCGCGCGGAGCGCATACTCGAAAAGCTGCGGCTTTTAGGCATACATATCGTATTCGATGATCTTTCGTATCGGGGCCATATTGTGGGGCGCGTGCATATTGCCGAGGCGCTTGTGCGCAAGGGCTATGCAGCGGATTCGGACGAAGCTTTTGCGCGCTACATTTCGGCTCACGCACCGTGCTACGTGCCGTATGAAAAGATCAGCGTGAGCGAAGCGGCGCGTCTGATACTCGGCGCGGGCGGAATGCCGGTGCTCGCGCACCCGGGGCTGCTTTCCCCCGGGGCATTTGATGCTCTGCTGCCGCAATTAAAGGATATGGGTTTTTGGGGCGTTGAAGCATACCACCCGTCGCATACGGACGGGCAATGCCGCGAATATGAAAGCCTGGCCCGCGCGGGCGGCCTTTTCGTGACGGCGGGCAGCGATTTTCATGGCAGCGCCAAACCGGATATCGCAGTCGGGCAGGAGAAACGTGGTGGCGCGTATCTGCGCCAAAGCATGGAAGCGTTTGTCGCAATAGCAGAAGCTCCGCATTAAAAACCTAAAAAACGGCGCCGCTTGTTCATTTTTTATCATGCGGGTTATTGATTGTATCCCGTGGAAGTGTTACAATATGCGCATAAGAACGGTGCTGCGATGCTGCGGCGGAAAACGGGGTATAAGAAATTGAATTCCTTTGACAGCGACATCAAGATTTTCGCAGGCTCATCGGGTATTCCCTTTGCAAAAAAGATGTGCAAATATCTGGGCAACTCCCCGGGGGATTCCGAAGTCATCACGTTTTCGGACGGCAACATATTCCTTCGCATCAAAGAAACTGTACGCAATAAAGACGTTTATGTCGTACAGCCTATCGGCATGAACCCCAACAACGAATTTGTCGAGATATTGTTTTGGATGGACGCATTAAAACGCGCTTCCGCCAATTCCGTCACCGCACTGATGCCCTATTTTTCTTATGCCAAAGGCGATAAAAAAGACGAGCCGCGCGTGTCCATACGCGCCAGAGTCTGCGCCGAGAGCATCGAGCTTGCAGGGGCAGACCGTATCGTCGTGATGGACCTGCACAGCCCGCAGGTACAGGGCTTCTTTAAAAAGCCGGTGGATCATCTTTTATCGTTGCCTATCATGTGCGAATATGTGAAGGGCCTTGATATCATGGACAACATCGTCGTTGTTTCACCCGACGCAGGCTATGCCAAGACGGCGCGCAAATATGCGGATTACCTGCACGTGCCTGTCGCGATTGGCGACAAGGAGCGCTACGGCCATGACGAGCAGGCGCATATATTAACGGTGATCGGCGATGTAGAAGGAAAGAACTGCATGATCGTGGACGACTTCACCGTTTCGGGCGGGACATTGGTGGATATGGCCGAAGCCTTAAAGCGTAACGGCGCAAAGCGCATCATCGCATGCCTTTCGCATGTGATCGTGCGCGATAAAGGCGTAAAGGCGATCGAGGAAAGCCCAATTGAAATGCTGATCGGCACGGACAGCGTTCAAAACCCCTACATTGCCAAGGGCAAGAAGTTTGTCACCGTTTCGGTGGCGCCACTTTTTGCCGAGGCGGTGCTGCGCATTCACGAAAAGGAATCGGTGAGCCCATTATTCTCGAAAGTGCCCAAAAAAGTGGTCGAAGACATATAGTTGCAGGCATTCTTCTTCGTACATTCATTTTGGCGGCAATAAACAGCTTACGTGATATAAAAAGTGCAGAAAATTTAATTTTACGGGTGGAACACAAATATCCTTGTGTTTTCTATCGCGTGTGCTAAAATTGGTATCAATTGAAATACGAACGATGACGTTTAATTGAGGGGTTATACCGGATCATATAAACGTCGTTTTTTTATACCATATTGCTCATTGGGCTAAAGTAGATTATGATAGCCCGAGGAAGTGCATAAAAGGTTGTAACAACGGAACAGGCGAATGGAAAAAATCTGTATCACGATAGCCCTGCACAACCTGCAGGCAGCTGAAAAAATAAAATACGCTCTCCAGCGCAGCGGATTTATTGTCGGCGAGACCTGTACATCGGGCAGCGAGGCGATTCGCCGCATCCGCATGGGTGCGACGGACATACTGCTGATCAATCAGGAAATGCCCGATATGACGGGACTTGAGGTCGCCACTATCGTAGGGGATGAAAACCTGTGCAGCGTAATACTTTTCGTATCGCTCGATAAGAGAGCGCTGTGTGAGGATATCGTCGAAGATTACGATATCACGCTTTCCCCCAAACCAGTCAACATCAGTTCTCTTTTAAGCACGATCGATATCGTGCTGCAGAACAGAAAACGCATAAGCCGGATGGAGAAAGAACTTTCCGCGCTTAAAGAAGGGCTCGAAAACCGAAAGCTCGTCGAACGCGCAAAGGGCATACTCATGAAGCACAAGAGCATATCGGAGGGCGAAGCGT
>CAZLRM010000271.1:0-2534 GCA_964561895.1 uncultured Christensenellaceae bacterium
GATGGGTAATGCACATAAAAACCGCTGGCAAACGAAGTTTGTCAGCGGTCTGAGGCCGCTCCTGCGGCCTTCTCATTTTATTTCAGTGACTTCCCGTTTTTGTCACTGCTTCTTTATTTCGATACCGCCCGATATGGTGCTGAGCGTGACGGACGCGCCGCCGCCGTTGCACTTGCCGGCGATATGGTCGCCCACGATGCTGTCCGATTCTCCGCCGCTCACGGTGCGGTCGAAATCGCACTGTATGCCGCCTGATGTGGTGCTTGCGTCAAGGTCAAACGCAGCCTGTGCGTTAAGATACAGCTTAATTTCGCCGCTGGTCACATCGATATTGATCGGACCGATCTGCTGCTGCGACAGGCTGGCCTCCACGCCGCCCGAGGTGTTGCCGATATCGAGCGCCCCCTCCACGTCCTTGATTACTACCTCCCCCGAGGTGCAGTCGACGGATACCGCGCTCTTTGTATCGCGAATCCCGATATTGCCCGACTGGCATACGACCCGGACGCCGTCAAACACGCATTCTGCGATATCCGTATTGCCCGACGCGGCTCCGATACTCACCGATCCGCCCGTGCAGCTGCTGATACCCATGTTGCCGCTCGCACAGGTAACCGATATGTCGCCCAGCGCAAGCTGCCGGATCGTGGTATCGCCCGAAGCGCACGATACCTTGAGGTTCAGCCCGCAATCCTCCGGCAGATACACGGTGATATCCACATCGGACCAATTGAAGAACGTTTCGGGCTGATCAAAACGTATTGAGAGCCCCTCTCCCTGCTGCGTCACGCTCAGGTACGCATCCTTCTTTTCAGGCGCCCATAAGCTGCCCTTCATTTCCGCCTTCGGTTCATCGCCCGGAACCACCGTAACGGCGGCTGAGGCGCATTCGACCGAGATTCCGGATATGCCGTTTAAGTCAAGATCGTGCGACTCGTCCACAGTAACGCGGCTTCCGCTGAAAATATCGAAGAAATTAGAACGGCCGCCCATGCCCGTATAGTATACTCCTGCCACGATACCCGCGCCGATCAAACACACCAACACGACACCGGTGACGATCAGCACTACCTTCGTTGTATTATTCATTATTTTTCCTCCCTTTAATCCGCTCTGAAATACTGTTTAAAAACTGCATGTTCCCTTTTCTGAACAGCTTCCCAAGCTGCATCAGCCCTATGAATCCCAGCACGCTGAGGCCAAGCAGTACGATGCTGGCTAAAATGCAGAATAATCCCGGGAGCATCCCTACCGACCCAATATACATGGCGGAGAATACCAGCGCAGCGATCGCGGAAAGCCCGATGGCGCATACCGCGATGTAAAACGACGCGATCACGACATATCCGGTGATCACCACGAACATCACGTAGAAAAAATCGATAATGCCCAGCCCTGCCGTGGAAAGAACCGCCTTTGCCACATTTTTCGCGGAATGTTCCTGCTGTGCGGTCTTTATATACTGCTGTACGGAATACTCCTTTGCGAGCTTTTTCGGGTCGCCCAGGCGTTCGCACAGTTCCTGCTCGCCCGCGCCTTCCTTTGCGGCGCACGAGAAATATTCCTCGAAATCCGCGAGTATGTCGCCCACTTCCGCCTTGGGCAGCTTATTTAAGCCCTCGGTCAGCTGCCGCATAAATTCCTGCTTATTCATGCGCGTTTCCTCCTAACACCGAATTGACCCCGTGAATAAATGTGTTCCAATCGTGCAAAAATACCTGCCTCATCTGCTCACCCTTATCGGTGAGCTGGTAATACTTGCGCGGCGGCCCCTCGCGCGACTCCTCAAGATACGTATTTACATACCCTTCGTCTTTCAGCCGCCGCAGCAGCGGATAGATCGTACCCTCGGATATCTCAATATTTTTGGATATCTCAGCGACGAGCTCGTATCCGTATCGATCGTTCGATTTGAGCAGCGACAGCACGCATAATTCCAGCACGCCTTTTTTTAGCTGTATGTTCAATAAAATCCCCTCCTTTGCATCGCCAGTTACATGTTACCACACAGTACCTTGTTTTGCAATATACCTTGCAAAATTTTTTTCTTCTTTTTCCGCGGTTGTAAAACAGCATTGTTTATGGCATGATAACCCCAACGGAAATAACGGAAGGAGAAAAGGACATGGAGTGCAACATCATGATCGTCAAGATCGGCGAAAGAAGAAAGAAATCCCCCGAGGTGCAAGAGGTGCTGTCCAAATTCGGCTGTTCGATCAAAACGCGCCTCGGATTGCACGAGGCGGGCGACGTCTGTAGCGAGGAAGGCGTGCTCATACTGCAGCTTACGGGTGAAAGAAGCGAAATGAAGGGCCTTGAGCGCGCGCTCAACGATCTTGAAAGCGTCAAGGCGCAGATGGTCATAATCGACTGAACCGCGCAGCAGTTTTTATAAGCAACGCGGGCACTCTACTTTTTTTCGTACGGTAGCGCCGAATATTTTGTGTATTCTCCGAAAGCCAGATAATTTAAGTGATCCATGGGGCAAGGGTTATCCTTGCCCTATATCTTTACCGTAACACGGCGGGAAAAGA
>CAZLRM010000272.1:0-2502 GCA_964561895.1 uncultured Christensenellaceae bacterium
TTCGCACCTACGCATGGCGCATGCTGCTCGACGACAACGGCATCATCAACCAATTACTGATGGCGGTCGGTTTCCCCGCGCAGCAGCTGCTTTATACGCAGGGCGCGGTGGTCATGGGTTTAACATATGATTTTCTGCCGTTCATGATATTGCCTATATTTACGGCGCTTCAGAAAATTGACAACGGCCTGCTCGAGGCTTCGAGCGACCTTGGCGCAAACCGCGTCAAAACGTTCACGCGCGTCATATTTCCTTTAAGTCTTCCCGGCATCATCACAGGCATTATCATGGTGTTTATGCCAGCGATCACGACATTCGTTGTGACGGAGCTTTTGGGCGGCGGCAAATACAACATGTACGGCGACCTCATTACGGAGCAGTTCCTGCAAACGCGCGACTGGAACTTTGGCAGCGCGCTTGCCGTCGTGATGTTCCTGCTGATGATCGTCAGCATGGTCATCATACGCCGCATCGACAAAGACGGCGAGGGGTACGTGCTATGAAAGGGTTCTTCCGCCGCTTTTATTTAATCATCATACTGGTGTTCCTCTACGCGCCCATATTGACGCTGGTGGTATTCTCGTTCAACGAGTCTAAAACGATGGCGCGCTGGGGCGGTTTCTCGCTGAAGTGGTACGCAGAGCTGTTCACAAACTCCACGATACTGGGCGCGATATTTGTGACGCTAAGCGTCGCGGTTCTTTCTTCGCTCATCTCAACGGTGATCGGTACGTTCGCCGCGATCGGCATCAACAACTTTAAAAAGCGCCCGAAAGCTTTCATGATGAGCCTTTCGTATATCCCGATGGTCAACGCGGATATCGTGACAGGGATATCGATGCTGCTGCTTTTCATACTGCTGCAGATACCGCGCGGATACCTGACGCTGCTCATCGCGCACGTCACATTCTGTCTGCCTTACACGGTCCTTTCGGTGCTGCCGAGGTTAAAATCGATGGACCCGGCGTTGTATGAAGCCGCGCTCGACATGGGCGCGACGCCGCGCCAGGCGATACGCCGCGTGGTGCTGCCCGACATTATGCCGGGCATTGTGACAGGGATGATACTCGCTTTCACCCTGTCGTTTGACGACTTCGTGATCAGTTACTTCACAACACAAGGCATGCTTTCGAACCTGTCCATCTATATCTATTCGATGGCCCGCAAAGGCATAAAGCCCGAGATTAACGCGCTCTCCGCGATCATGTTCGTTGTGGTAATGCTGCTGCTCATTGTCATCAATAAGCGCAGCCCCGACGTACTTGCCGCGCAAAAACAGAATAAAATCCGCAGAAGCAACGGAGAATCATTTCAAGGAGTACACAGATGAAAAAAAGAATACTGGCGATGATGGCGGCAATCCTGATGCTTGCAGCTGCAATGGGCGGCTGCGGTTCTTCAGGCGGCGCATCCAAAAAAATCACGCTCAACATTTTAAACTGGGGAGATTACATTGAGGAAGATCTGATTGACCGGTTTGAGGAGCAATACGGTATCGGAATCAATTATATATTTGCGGACTCCAACGAAGAGATGTATGCGTCCATCTCCACAGAAGGTTCGGATTACGATATGATCTTCCCGTCCGACTATCTCGTGGAACGGCTCATCAGCGAAGGCCGCCTGCAGAAAATCGACTACGGCAAGCTGCCCAATGCCAAATACCTCGACGAAAAATTTATGAACCGAGGCGAGGCGGATTACGACCCCGGCAACTTGTATTCCGTGCCCTATACGTGGGGTACGCTCGGCATACTCTATAACACAAAATACGTCACGAAGCCCGTTACAAGCTGGGACATACTATGGGATGAAGATTACACGGGTGAAATCTATATGTACGACAGCATGCGCGATTCCATAGCCGCGGCGCTGCTGCATCTGGGGTACGATCTTAACACGCGCAATGAAAATGAAATTGCGGATGCCGTGGAAGCGCTCAAAGCGCAAAAGCCGCTCGTGAAAAGCTATGGCGGCGACGAGATGCGTGATTCGATGATCGGCGGCTCCGGCGCGCTGTGTCTTACCTACTCGGGCGACGCGGTGTTCTGCATGATGGAAAATCCGGACCTTGCCTTCGCCGTGCCGCAGGAGGGCTCCAACATATTCTTTGACTGCATGGTGATCGCCGACACATGCGATA
Organism: uncultured Christensenellaceae bacterium; assembly: GCA_964561895.1. Classification (GTDB taxonomy): domain Bacteria; phylum Bacillota; class Clostridia; order Christensenellales; family SZUA-584; genus JAEWCC01. Next base: position 2,144 of record CAZLRM010000272.1, read on the forward strand.
ATGCGGATGCGGCGTACCAGTTCATCAATTTCCTGCTTGATCCTGAGGTAGCCACGGTCAATACCGAGTATATCGGATATTCTACGCCCAATGCAAAGGTAATGGAGCTCATTGACGAAGAGTACCTTGTCAACAACGCGTTCAACCCCGGCAACGATGTGATTGGGCGCTGCACGGTATTCCACGATCTCGGAGATTTTACACAGGTGTATTCCAACGCATGGCAGGAGGTCAAGTGGTATACGCCGTAAAAATGTATACTTGAAAAACCGGCCCATGCAGTGCCGGTTTTTTTGTTGAAAATAACCAACCTTTGTCGGGGCGCGATTAAACCGCAGCCCTTTTTCATACCCTTAAGT
>CAZLRM010000273.1:0-2502 GCA_964561895.1 uncultured Christensenellaceae bacterium
TTAAGCAGCGCCATCATCTCGCGAAGCAGCTTGGGGTGACCCGGCACCCATTGTATGCACGCGTTTGAAAACACGATATCAAAGCCGTCGCCCAGCATTGGAAGGTCTTTGCTTGCGTCGCAAATTGCAAATTCCAGCTGCGGGTAGGCTGCCCTCGCGCTGTCTATCATGTTCTGAGAAAAGTCAACTCCGAGAACGTGAGCATTCGGAAACCGCTGCGCCAGCACATTCGTGCTGTTCCCCGGCCCGCAGCCGATATCCACGATTCTTTTTGGATCGCGCACCGGTATCCGGTTTGCGAGATCGATCGACGGCTGCGTCCTCTCATTTTCAAACTTCAGGTATTGAGCTGAATTCCAATCCGCCATGTCCGCTCTTTTCTTACGATATGCTCATCACGATCTTGTCGATCGAAGCGCCGGGCGCAACCATGGGCAGCACCATCGTATCCGTGTCGATGAGGCAGTGTATGAGGGAGGGGCCGTCGTGCCGCAGCGCTTTTTGCAGCGCAGCTTTGAACTCCTCCGCAGTGGAAATCTGCTGCGCGAAGTAACCGAAACCTTCCGCGATTGCGCAGAAGTTGAGGGGCGGCAGCGTCGTCTCGGAATGCCGTTTCTCGAAGAACAGCGTCTGCCACTGGCGCACCATGCCGAGAGTATGGTTGTCGAGCAGAACCGTGATGACGGGCAGGTGATACCGTATCGTCGTCGCCATTTCGTTGAGGTTCATACGGAAGCAGCCGTCGCCCGTAAAGTGCACGACTCGTTGACTGGGACAGGCGATCTGAGCGCCTATGGCGGCGCCTAATCCGTAGCCCATTGTGCCAAGCCCGCCCGAGGTTAAAAACTTGTCGTGCCTTTTGAAAGGGAAGTACTGCGCTGTCCACATCTGGTGCTGGCCCACATCCGTTACGATGACCGTATCCTCGCCCAACGCGCCGCCCAGTTCCTGCATGATGCGGCGGGGGAGATGACCGCTGGGGATATGCGCTTCGTTCTCGGCTTTCCAGCCCGCAATCTGCTTTATCCATTCGGGGTGCTTCTTTTCTGGGATTGCGGCGTTGATGGCCGTGAGCGCCGCCTTGATGTCCTGAATCACGTGCAGGTTGGTCGGCACGTTCTTGTTGATCTCGGAGGCGTCAATGTCGATCTGTACCAGCTTCGCGTGTGCGGCGAAGTGGTTGGCGTCGCCCGTTACGCGGTCGCTGAAGCGCGCGCCCAATACCAGCAGCAGGTCGCACGACTGCAGCGCGAGGTTGCTCGCCATCGTGCCGTGCATGCCGACAAGGCCGGTGGAGAGCGGATGGTCGCCCGGGAACGTGCCCGTACCCATCAGAGAGGTTGCAACAGGCGTGTCGATACGCTCTGCGAGCGCAAACAGTTCGTCCTCCGCGCCAGAGAGCACCACTCCGCCGCCCGTGAGTATCAGGGGGCGCTGCGCCGCGCTAACCATCTCTTTGATCTTCTCAACAGGAATCTCCGTCGTTCGGCAGGGCATGCAGAGCCTGCCCTCGGGAGCTTCGTATTCGCATGTCTGGTTAAAAAGATCGCTCGGGATGTCGATGAGCACCGGACCGGGGCGTCCGCTCTTGGCAAACGCGAATGCCTCGCGCACGATATCCGAGATACGGTTCACGTTTTTGACCTGATAATTATGCTTTGTGATGGGCATCGTGACGCCCATGATATCGACTTCCTGAAAGCTGTCGCGGCCCAAAAGGTCTACCGGCACGTTGCCCGTAATTGCGACGACGGGGATCGAGTCCATATACGCGGTCGCAAGGCCGGTCACGAGGTTGGTCGCGCCGGGGCCGGACGTGGCGAAACAAACGCCCACCTTGCCGGTAGTGCGTGCATAGCCATCCGCTGCGTGCGAAGCGCCCTGTTCGTGTACCGTTTCGATGTGCCGGATCGTACCGTCGAGGTACAGCGCGTCATAGAGCTTGATGACCTTGCCGCCCGGATAGCCGAATACGGTATCCACGCCCTCTCTTTTTAAGCTTTCGAGTAAAATCTGTACGCCTGTGAGTTCCATATCCGTGCCTCCTTACTGCAAAATTGCGCCCTTGTCGGCGGACGATACCATCCGCGCATAGCGCGCCAGCCAGCCGGTTTTCACAACCGGCTCGCGTTTTATAAGTTTACCCAGCCGCTGTTGTATGACGGCCTCATCCACGCGCAGGCTTAGCTTTCTCGCGGGGATGTCGATATCGATGACGTCGCCCTCTTTAACGGCAGCAATGACGCCGCCGCTTTGCGCTTCGGGCGATACGTGGCCGATGGCTGCACCCCTCGTCGCGCCGGAGAAACGCCCGTCCGTGATCAGTGCAACTTCCTTATCCATGCCCATGCCCGCGAGCGCGGACGTGGGGGAGAGCATCTCCCGCATACCGGGGCCTCCCGCCGGGCCTTCATAACGGATGACCACGACGTCGCCGGATTTGATCGCTCCTGAGTAGATGGCCTTGATCGCCGCTTCCTCGCCGTCGAACACGCGCGCGGG
>CAZLRM010000274.1:0-2497 GCA_964561895.1 uncultured Christensenellaceae bacterium
AGTTCATTCACATTTTATACTATCAATACTGTAATTTCAACAAGATTCGCGTCGCGTGTAAAGCTTTTTCAACCGATCCGAATCGGGCAAACTATTGTTTTATCGTGCCGTCCGCGTTGAAAAGCGGCAGGGGTGCGAGATAAATGATGTCGTCCCTGCTTTGCGCCGCGCCTTCGGCAAGTATCGCCATTTTGCCCGCGACGATACCGCCCGCCTTTTTGACGAGTTCCTCCATCGCGGAAATGGACTCGCCTGTGGATATCACGTCGTCTACGATGAGTATGCGCTTGCCGCGCATCATGTCGGCGTCGTCCGTGTCGAGGTAGAGCTTTTGAGGATGCGCCGTCGTGATGGAAACAACGTCGGATTCGAATACACCGCGCATGTAAAGCTTGGGCGATTTCCGGGCGAGGAAGTATTTATTAACGCCGCTTTGGCGCGCCATTTCGTAAATGAGGGGGATACTCTTTGCTTCGGGGCTGATCATATAGTCGTATTCCGGCGCAAGTTTTAAAAGCGCCGAGGCGCACTTTATCGTGAGTTCAACGTCGCCGAATATCACAAGGCCTGCGATATAAAGGTCGTCACTGACACGGCAGATGGGAAGTTCACGCGTTAGCCCCGCGATGTTTATCTTATAAGTCAACATGCTGTCCTCCTGATACGGAACATAATATCTGAACCGCGAAGGGTTCAATTCATCTTGTATTAAACTTCGTGCGGTAGTCTCTTGTTTCTTCATAATCAATTTAACCACAACATGCGGCGGAATTCAACATTTTAAGGTACAATCCGCAGTATTAATCCGTATAAAAAAGCGACAAAATCAAAAATGTTCGTGTTCTGTCCGTTTTTGCGGGTATCATTAAATGGTTGAAGTCCCTGAATATTTGTGATAATATACCCATAGTCTGCGGGGGAGTCGTTTGTAACGGAGACCCGCGTGACAGGCGGGCATACCCGCGTTTGGCGGTTTGCCTTAGTGAACTAGACTCATGGGGGGTGTTATCCGCCCATGGGTTTGTTTTTTACAGGGGATGAATGAAATGGGCTTTATCGAACTGCTTTTTATCGCGGTGGGGCTTTCAATGGACGCGTTTGCGGTATCAGTCAGCAAGGGGCTATGCGCAAAGGATTGCGGCACAAAGCATGCGCTTACCGCGGGCGCTTATTTCGGCATATTTCAGGCGGTGATGCCGCTGATCGGGTATTTCTTTGGGGAGCAGTTTGAGGAGCGTATCACCGCGTACGATCACTGGGTGGTTTTCGGGCTGCTCGTCATCATCGGTATCAACATGATCCGCGAGGCATTCGGCAAAGGCGAAAAGTCGGGCAACGGGTCTTTCGGCTTTAAATCGATGATCATCATGGCACTTGCGACAAGCATCGACGCGCTGGCGGTGGGTATCACGTTTGCGCTGCTGCCGGAAACGATGCATATCGCGCCAACCGTGCTGATCATCGGCGCAATCACATTCACGCTATCCTTCCTCGGCGTCAAGGTGGGGGCGGCGCTCGGCCGGCGCTTCAAATCGGGCGCCGAAATCGCGGGCGGCGTGATACTGATATTGATCGGTACAAAAATTCTGCTGGAGCATCTGGGGATGATCGGTTTTTAGCTTGGAGAGATTGTATTTTACGCTGCGGAAAGCTATGATGGGTTTATTCTAAACGCGGAGGCAGCCTATGCTGTTTGATAACGAATATTTGAATATCATCATCAGCTCAGTGGCGGTATATCTCTTCATTATCATTGCGATTCGAATTACAGGGCGCAGGGAACTTTCACAGCTTTCTGTGATTGATCTCGTGTTCATACTGCTCATCAGCAACGCGGTGCAGAACGCGATGGTAGGCCCTAATACTACGCTTTGGGGCGGGCTTTTGGCTGCAGGTGTGTTATTCGTCGTCAATTTTGTGCTGAAGCAGTTGATTTACCGTTTCAGCGGTATCAGCCGCCTGCTGCAGGGCGAAGAAATTATGCTGATTTATAACGGCGTGGTCAACAAAAAAAATCTGCAGCGCGCGTGCCTGAGCATGGAAGAGGTTGAGGAAGCGGTACGCGAGCACGGCGTTGCGGGTATCAAGGATGTGAACCTCGCGGTGCTCGAGGTAGACGGCAACATCAGCGTACTTTCAGGCGACTTTACAAAGCGCACCGTGAATAAGCGCAAAGCGCGCAAGGGGCAAAGCAAACGGACATAGTATATGCTTGCATCAAGGAGATAACAAAGGCGATTTGACTTATTTGCCTTGATTATGCCAATTTTAAAGCTTTCACATGCGAACAGATAAAATTGCCTTTACGAGATATGCGTTAAAGCTGACCGCTGAAACGGCAGCTTTAACGTATCAAAGAACTCATGTAATTATTTAAGCCGGAAGCTCTTAAGCTTAACTCACAAACCGAATTGCATTACGATTCCGCGCGCCATTTCATCGGCCATTTTCAGCGCCTCGTTCTCGATGGCGTCGTATTGTTCAATGCTGGCAGCGT
>CAZLRM010000275.1:0-2497 GCA_964561895.1 uncultured Christensenellaceae bacterium
CGGACGAAGGAGAACGCTCGGTAGGGAAAAAAAGAGGCACGTACGTGACGCTGGAAGCACCGGAGCTTGCGCGCGGCGATACTGCGATTGACGAAGGCTGCGCGAAACTGCTCGCAGAGGAGATTAAAGCGATGGCGGGCGATGCGGTTCGCGGCGTCGTACTGGTCGTGGGGCTGGGCAACCGCATGGTGACGCCCGACGCATTGGGGCCTGCAGTATGCGACAGCGTATTTGTGACGCGGCATATCCATCAGTATGCACCCGATGCGATCGACGCGCGCATCGGCAACGTAAGCGCAATTGCGCCGGGAGTACTCGGCATTACGGGCATCGAGACGGGTGAAATCATTGAGGGTGTTGTGGAACGCATGAAGCCCACGCTGATCATCTGTATCGATTCTCTTGCGTCGCAAAGTATCGATCGCATTCGCACGACGATACAGGTTGCCGATACGGGCATATCGCCCGGAGCGGGTATCGGCAATAAGAGAAAGGCGATCGACAGAGAAACGCTGGGCGTGCCGGTGCTCGCGGTTGGCGTGCCGCTCGTTGTGTATGCTTCCACAATCGCTCAGGAACTGGCCGGAGCGGCGCTCGATAAAGCAACCGCCGACGCTGCACTCAAAGAACGTATGGAACGACTGATGAGCAGTATGAGCGATATAGAAGGCGCGGATATGATCGTCACGCCCAAGGAGATCGACAAGGTGGTGGAGGATCTCGCGCACATCATCGCAGACGGCCTCAACATCGCGCTGCATGAGAATATCACGCTGGAGGAAGCGCGCCGCTACATGCATTAGCCGTGAATCGTGAACATGTGAATGATGATTCCTGATTACATTACAAATTAGTATTGTGATGTATACATGCCCTTCAAAGCGCATACATTATCGCGAGGTGAAAGGCATGAATGATGAGCCAAGCAGTTCGCGATCGCGGCGGCGTTTCCCGCTTGGAAAGCAACAGGGGTTAGGTTCCAAGGGCGCGTTTTTAAGGGTAATTCTTTGGATTGGCATCGTGGCATGCCTTCTGGCGTCGACTGTTTTTTTAACGGACCGCAGCGGTAATACACAGTATGGTATTTCGGTCAGCGCGTCGGAATTAAGCGCAAACGATATGCCGCCTGACAATGCGCAGGCGGGCAGTATTTTTTTGGACAGCACGGTAGACCCGCGGCTGATACTCGGCGAAGAGATGCCTGTAATCTACGGTGTGGATTTGACGGAGATCAATCCTAAGGAAACGGAACAGCCCAAGATTAATTTCGATGTAATATCCGAAGATATTAAAATGGAGATACTGCGGTTTTCCGGAGAGCCCAGGAATTTCTCGGTAAGCAAAGACGGGCCGCAGGTGTTGATCTACCATACGCACACGCGTGAAGCTTATTATGAGGCAGAAAAGGCGGTATTTAACGCGGGACAGTACCAAACGACGGACAATACGCATTCGATTACCGCGGTGGGCGAAGCGCTCAAGGAAGAACTGGAGAACTGCGGTTTTACGGTAATCCACGACACGATCGATCATGTGCCGCCCAAGCAGAGCACCGCCTATTCGCGCTCGCTGACCACGATGCTAAAATATCAGCAGCAATATCCCACACTGCGAATATTCATAGACCTGCACAGAGATGCGTACGGTAATGGTTATCCGCCACCGGAAGCGGGCCAAAAAGATTTAGTGACGGTGGACGGGAATCAGTGCTCACGCGTAATGTGCGTCGTGGGCACGGGAAAAAATTATAAGGGCGCTGAGAAGCCCAACTATGAATCAAACTTTAAGCTCGCGCAGGCATTTACGAACGAGATGGAGGATATCTGCGAGGGCTTCACACGCCCTATTCGCGTCAAATCCGGGCGATATAATCAGCAGGTATCCGATATGTGCCTGCTCATCGAGGTAGGGCACAACGCGAACACGTTAAAACAGGCGAAAAATACAACGAAATATATCGCGAAAGCGCTTTCGGTTACCATAGACGTGAGGCGTTGAAACCGTTTCTGATTCTGTTCGATATACAGGGTTGATGTTTCTCGTATTCGGAAACGGGAGTGTTCGGGACGGTAAAAAGAGTGCCAATTCAATACCAATTAGAATATAAATTTATTCAGCAAATATACTTATGCTTTGGATTACAAAGAACGATTTTATTGTTAGATGGTACCCATAAAAAGTTAATAATGTGTGCATGAAGCACACCTTTTTATATCGTAAATCTGATAATATATTTGTCAATGACTAATTGTCATTGTACATGTGTTTAAAGCGAAATATAAAACATAAATAATATGGAGGTACGCATGAATACAACTGTAAAAAAGCCGTCGCCGGTTGGAGTCATCATTGGATTTGCTGTAACGTTTTTACTGTTCATTACATCGCTGGATGAAATCGAGGATCTATGGTTTTTGTATGTTTTATTCCTTTGCGGCGATATCGCAACACTAATAGGCTACATCATGCAAAAAAAGATGTATGATAAATGGCAGAA
>CAZLRM010000276.1:0-2496 GCA_964561895.1 uncultured Christensenellaceae bacterium
TGCAGGACAGCAGCGTGGGCGACCGTACCGCGCCTAAAATCGTAGGCTCCGGCAAACTCACGCGCAGCGCGTGGAACCGGTTCGGGCGGCCTGAGATATTCGACGATTAAACGTATTTATGCCATTATTAATACGGCAGGGCGCGGAAGGCTGGCGCGGCCTCTTTTTCAGGACAAGTTTCCTGATCCGGTTGCTTAATGCATCATTTTGGATATGGTATTGACAAATAGTAAGAAAACAATCCGTTTTAAAGCAAAACTTACCTCGTAAAAGATAAAAACGTTCAGGCTTTCCGCCTGCGAATCACCCCGAAACAGAGGGCGACACAGCCGGGGTTGCCGTCGCGGAAGGCGTCGCAGCCGGGGTTACTGCAGGTGCTGCTGTTGCCTCGGAGCCTTCCCCCGCGTCGGCTTCCGCGGCGGGTTCAAACAGTCCTTCCAGCATTGCCTTGTCGAGTATATCGGTAATCAGCGCCGAATCGTCCGCGTCCTTGACCTTCGCGTAGTATTCCGCGAGGTTCGCCTGCGTGATCAGCGTCTGCACGGCGCAGGTGATGGTTTTCCCTTCTTCCTTAAGCACACGCCCCTCCGCCATGCGCACCGCGATCTCAAACGCGGTCGCACCCGCGCTCAGCGGTGCAGGCTGGGCGCAAGCAGTCATCTCATCGTCCGCCGCGAGCAGCAGCGTGGGGGTAGGCGTAGGATCGCCCTTTTTGGTTTTCTTATCGTCCTTCGATTCGATCGGCAATCCGCCGTTTTTAAGCAGATACCATTTCTTAATGAAGCCTGCGGTCACGTCACCGCACATCACCTTGGGGAATTTCTCCGCTTCGATGAACGCCTCCAATACGGCTTCAGCCATGCCTTCCTCGGCGATTACGGCGTCTATCTTTTTGGGTTTTCTGCCTTCCAACAGCTCCGCGACCGCCTTTTTGGCATCCTTCGCTTTCCACGAAGCATACACCGTATCGAGCGATACGAGACTCTGGTTGGCAGCCAGGCCATCTGCGATGCCCTGCGCGCGCTGCTGGTCGATCGCGCTTTTGGCGCTGCCCAGCACCTGCAGCACTTTGCCCGCCTCGAGCTGCTGCGCCACGAAGTCGCCGTAAACCTTGCCCCATGCCTTCTGATCCGTCACAACATTGACCGCATACCCTTCCGAAACCGGCGCGTCGTAGGCGACCACGGGGATGCCCGCTTCCGTAGCCATCAGGCAAACCTTACCGAAGTTTTCTGCGTCCGTTACGCCCACGATAATCACGTCCACCTCGTTGTTGATGAGGCTGCGCATATCCTGTATCTGTTGCATGGCGCTGCCGCGAGCGTTATAATAAAAGGTTTTATAGATGCGTTTGCTTTGCTCTGCCGAGCTCGACAACGCTTCCATGCGTCCCAGCAGCGCTTCGTCCATATCGGCCGGCAAATTCTGCACCGTCACGCCGATGCGTATGCCTTCCGCGGCAATCAACTCCGCTTCCATTTCCGCATCGTCCGAGAACATGCCTTCGTCGGTACCCGCCAGCCCGGCGAGCGTGCTTTCGTCCACCCCCTCATAAGAGTAGGTTTCCATATCGGTATACTCCGTCACAACGGACACATCCGAAGACTGCGACACGTTCGCAGCGGTTTCCTTCGCACCGCCAGTGAATATGATAAGGCATGCGATTCCCGCAGCCAGCACAATCGCGCCTGCGGCGACGAACTTGATATTTCGCCTGAGGAACAGCACCAGCGCTTTTACGATTTGGCTGCCCCGGCTGCTGTGGCCGCGCTGCGCAGCGCTGCCGCTTCCGGGGACACGCGCAGACGATGAATACCGCCTTGCAGCGCTTCCCCTCCGTGAAATTTTCCGCCTGAACCTTCTTGTCGTATTCGCCATCGTAATCCCCCGGCAACCCTAATCCATTTCCCAGCGGGAAATCAGCGCAGACAGCTCACGCTGCATGCGCGCGGACTGCAACGCTTCCTTGCCCTCCAAAATGCGCCTAGCGCGCTCCAGCAGGCTTTGAAGTGTATCCACCGTTTCAGGCGCAGTGTAAGGCACCTTGCCTGCTTTTGTCAGCGTATCGTATTTCTCGAACATCTCCGGCGCGGAAGCGTTGTAACCAAGCCCTTTTAGGTCTGCCGCGAAGTCTTCGGCGATGCCATCCTCGCCATGGATCACGAACACATGCTCCAATGTATTGGGAAAGTGCCCGATCCATTCCAGCAGCCCCGCGCGGTCGGCATGGCCCGAAAACCCTTCAATGTATTCGATATCGGCGCGCACCTGAATGTCTTCGCCGAATATCTTAACGCTTTTGCTGCGGTCGAGTATGCTGCGCCCCAGTGTACCCATCGCCTGATATCCCACAAAAACCACGGTAGCGTCGGGCCGCCAGAGGTTGTGTTTTAAGTGATGCTTGATGCGGCCTGCGTCGCACATGCCGCTTGATGATATGATGATCTTCTGGCGCGTATCGTCGTTGATTGCCTTGCTTTCCTCCACCGTCTGAGC
>CAZLRM010000277.1:0-2480 GCA_964561895.1 uncultured Christensenellaceae bacterium
GCCCTGCCCGCGCGAAGATTCATACATGCCGGCATTTTGCGTGGGGAAATCTTTTGCGAAATGCTTCGCCTCGGTTATTGATGTTCCGTGCTTTGCACTGTCGCATCAGCACGGCCACATCTATGCGGGATTTATAGGCAACGACATCGCGGACGGGGAGATTATCGCGCTGCATGTTTCGGGCGGCACGCTTGATATACTTTGTGTTCGCATTGAAAATGGCATCGTAAACGATATTATGAACCTTGGCGGTACGGCGGATTTAACCTGCGGCCAGCTGATCGACCGTGTAGGAGTCGCGGCAGGATTAAAATTCCCGGCAGGCGGAGAAATGGAGCGCATGTATGTGACGGACGGGGTCAAACTGTCCGTGCATGTGGAGGGACTGACTGCGAACCTTTCGGGCGCGGAGACGCAGGCGCAGCGGCTGCTGGAGGCGGGTATCGACGCAGCCAAGGTGTGCAGCGGAGCGATCGACTGCGCCGCGGAAACGCTGGAAAAGCTAGTGGTAGGCGCGGCAAAGCAAACCGGTATCAGACGTTTTTTATTTACGGGCGGCGTAATGTGCAACGGTGTGATCCGGAAAAGGCTCGAAGCGGCGTGCGGAAGGATTGGCGCGGAGCCGGTTTTCACGCAAAAGCAGTATTGCGGAGACAACGCATGCGGGTTGGCGCTCGCTGCGCAAAGATTATACGAAAGAGGGGATGTCGTGTGAACATCATCGATGGTAAAGCCATCGCGGCGCAGATCAGGGAAAACTTGAAAACCCGCATCGCGGAATTGAAAGCCAAAGGCGTCACGCCGGGGCTTTCAGTCGTGCTCGTGGGGGAGGATCCCGCTTCCGTGACCTATGTGCGTAGCAAGGAAAAGGCTTGCGAGGAACTCGGCATATTTTCTATCGTGCACCGCCTTGGCGCCGACACCACGCAGGAGCAATTAAAATCGCTCGTGCGCGGTCTTAACGCAGACAAACGGCTGCACGGTATACTCATACAGTCGCCGCTGCCGGGCCATTTGGACGAGTTGGCACTGCTGCGCGAAGTCGATCCCGATAAGGATGTGGACGGGCTGCACGTCGTTACGGCAGGCAGGCTGATGGTAGGCGAGCCGGGGTTTAAGCCCTGTACGCCCAAGGGCGTGATCCATCTTATCAAGACGACGGGTACGCAGATAGCGGGAAAGCGCGCTGTGGTTGTAGGGCGCAGCAATATGGTTGGCAAGCCGGTGGCGCTGATGCTGCTGGAAGAGAATGCGACGGTGACGATGTGCCACTCAAAAACGCAAAACCTTGCCGCAGTCTGCGCTGAAGCGGATATTCTCGTCTCGGCAGTGGGCAGGCCGGGGCTGATCACGGGAGAATTCGTGAAGCCGGGCGCGGTGGTTATCGACGTGGGTACGACGCGCGGGGCGGACGGCAAGCTGAAAGGCGACGTTAAGTTTGACGAAGCGGCGGAAAAGGCGGCGTTCATTACGCCCGTGCCGGGCGGCGTCGGGCCGATGACGATCGCGATGCTCATGGAGAATACCGTGGAAGCGGCGGAGACGCGCGGCTGAGATGGTATTCACTGTCGCGCAGATTAACGAATATATCAGCAAAAGGCTGTACCGCGACCCGTTTTTAAGCAGCGTATGCGTGGTCGGCGAAGCGACGAACTTTGGCATGTCATCCATAGGGCATGCTTTCTTTTCGCTCAAAGACGATGAAAACCAGTTGTCCTGCATTGCGTATGATTTTACAGTCAGCGAATATAAGGATATCGTGGAGGACGGCGCGCTGCTCAAGGTATTTGGGCGCATCGCATTCTACAAGAAGACAGGAAGCGTGCAGCTCATTGTGGAACGCGCGGAGCTGCAGGGCAAGGGAGACCTTTTTGCCCGGTTTGAGCAGACAAAGCAAAAGCTCGCCAAAGAGGGGCTGTTCAACGAAGACCGAAAACGGCCTTTGCCTGCGTTTCCGCTGCATCTTGGCGTAATCACCTCTACTTCGGGCGCGGTCATGTACGACATTATCAACGTAGCGACGCGCCGGTTCGAGGGTGTGCATATCACCATCTATCCGGTGCAGGTGCAGGGCAGCACCGCCGCAAAACAAGTATGTGAGGGCATCGCGTATTTCAATGAGAAAAAAACGGTCGATGTCATCATCGTCGCGCGAGGGGGCGGCTCGTTTGAAGACCTTTACACTTTCAATGAAGAGATCGTCGCGCGTGCTGTTTACGCTTCTCAGATACCCGTGATATCGGCAGTTGGGCACGAGACGGACTTCACGCTCTGCGATATGGCGGCAGATCTGCGCGCGCCTACGCCCTCCGCAGCGGCTGAGCTGACCGTACCGGAGAAGCAGGCAATACGCGAATGCATCAATAAGACCCGATACGACATACGTACTGCGCTGCGCGCCATGATTCAAAACTTCAAAAGCGAACTTTCGGCAAGGCAGATCGCACTGCGCGCCGCGCCATTAACCCGCAGGCTGGAGC
>CAZLRM010000278.1:0-2469 GCA_964561895.1 uncultured Christensenellaceae bacterium
CATCGGGCAGTACTCGTGCATAGGCTCCGGTGCGCGCGTGGGTGCTTACGCCAATGTAAAACGCAGCATTGTGTTTTCCGGCGCGCGCGTGGGGCGGCACACCAAGCTTTCTGGCTGCGTCATCGGCGCGGACGCGTCGGTGAGAGAGCGGTGCAGCGTATACGAAAGCGCTGTGGTGGGCGAGCGCTGCAGCCTCGCAGGGGACAACCGCGTATCGCCGCACGTGAGACTGTGGCCGGAAAAATGGCTGCACGCAGGCGCGTCGGCGGGAGAGAACATCATCTGGGGCCACGGCGAACGCACGGATTTTATCGGCAAAAACGGCTTCGCGGGCGACACGGGCGAGGATTTAACGCCGCTTAGGCTGGGCCGTATATTCGGCGCAGCGGCGGAGGCGATGTCGGGGAAGAGCGTTGCGCTGTGCAGCGACGGCAGCGACTTCGCGGACGCGGCACTCAAGCAGGCGGCAGGCATATTCACGATGAGCGGCGGCGACGTACTCTCATTCCGGGGCGCGCAGCGTCCGGTATTCGCTTATGCCGCGTCGCTGCTGGGCGCAAAGCTTTGTGTATCGGTGAAGTCCGCCAAGGGGCAGAAGCTGTATGCCGACCTGTTCGAACCGGAACTGTTTCTGCTCTCCAAACAGATGCGGCGCCAGATAGAGAGTAAATACTTTCATCAGGGCGAGGTGCTCTCCGACATGCGCTGCGGCAAAGAGATACATGTTGATACGGCGGAGAGCCTGTACGTACACACATCCTGTGTGAGGATCGACTGCGGCGCGATCAAAAACGCGGATATCCGCGTGATCGTGCGCGGCGGGCGCGAAACCGACGCGCTGGCCGTAAGCGCGCTTACAGCGTGCGGATTATCGGTGCAGCGCCAGACGGCAGACATACAGACCGATGCGGCGGGGCTGATATCGCAGGAGGCGGCACACTTTGCGGTGCACTTCTCCAAAAAAGCGACGCACGCAATGCTGTATCTTTCGGACGGGCGCATGATCGATACGGAGGATTTTAAGGCGGTTGCGTGGTATCTTGTACTGGCGGGGCTGGAACGCAAAACGGTGACGCTGCCTACGGGTTCATCCGGCAGCGTGGTGTCCGTGGCGCGGCGGCTGGGACTGGAGGTATCGTTCGGTTCAGAACAGGACGCGCTGCTTTCCCTTACGGCCGACCAGCGGCGCGTGTTGTTTGACGGCATATACGCTGTTGCCCGCCTGGCAGAGCACATCGCGCGCACCGGCGCTGCGATGGAAGAAATTGCGTCCATGATTATTCCCGGCCATGTGCGCGTGCGCGAGGTCGGCTGCGAATGGGAGGACGTAGGCCGCGTGATCGGCGGCATGTACCAAAGCGGCGCGCACGCGAGCGAAGGCCTGCGGTTCGAGGAGGGAAGCCACGGCTTCGGTTACATTTGCCCGCATACCACGCGGCCGCGCATCATCATCCGTACCGAGGGTGACACGGAGGAATTCGCGTCCGAGCTGTGCGAGAAGTACACCGACATGGTCAAGCGCATACTGAAGCAACCGAAATATACGCCGGAGCAGGCGTAGCCGCAAGCCGCATGGATTCCGTGCGGCTTTTATATTGTAAAGAGTTTGGAAACCGCCAGCACGGTTATTAATATACATACCGGCCGCATATGAATAACTGAGCGGACAACGCGCGGGAGGGGAAGGATTTGTTTCAGGATCTGTATTTTCAAGAGTTAAACACTGTTACCATACTGGTACGTGTCGGGTTTGCGATGGTGCTGGGCGGCATGCTGGGACTGGAACGCACACGCAAGCGCCGTGCCGCCGGACTGCGCACATACATCCTTGTCTGCGTAAGCTCCACCATCGTGATGATGACGGCGCAGTTTATGCTGGCCCGCTTTGACGGCACCGACCCCGCCAGGCTGGGCGCGCAGGTGATCAGCGGCATCGGTTTCCTCGGCGCGGGCACGATCATCGTAACGGGCGTCAAGCAGATTCGCGGGCTTACGACGGCTGCGGGGCTTTGGGCGGCGGCGTGCATGGGCCTTGCAATCGGCATCGGCTTCTACAGCGGCGCGGTGATCGTATGCGTTGCGGTCTTCCTTGTGATGACGGTTTTGGAATGGGTACAGACGCGCTGGGTATCGCGTTTGAAACGCGTCCGCCTCTATATCGTATTTGAGAACATCGGCAACATCGGAGACTTTCTGGTGCTTGCGGATCAGAATAAAATCCGCGTCTCGGATTTTGAAACGGTGACGCCCGAAGCGGGTACGGGCGTGGGCGCGGTCTTCATGCTCTGCTTCAAGGAAAAGAAAACGCACGCCGAGATCATCGGCATGCTGCGCCATTGTGCTGGGCTGAAGCTTATTGAGGAAATATGAACTTAGTCTGAGCAATATTATCCGGCATTGCAGGGACAGTATGGAAATATACTGTCCTTTTTTATATAATCAATTGCAACCGATCGCTTTGTTAAAACG
>CAZLRM010000279.1:0-2430 GCA_964561895.1 uncultured Christensenellaceae bacterium
CGCGTAGCGCCCTTGGTCTCGACCACGGTAAAATCCGTTTCCGCCTCCGCCTGCTCCGCATACCGAAAGTCGGTAAAGAAATACTTCTCCCCCGGCGTGATCAAAAGCTGGCTGCTCGTTCCCGAAAAGCGTGAATAATACGTCACATTCTCGGAGGACGTGATCAGCGCGGCGTCCGCGGCGCTTTGCGCCATTGCTGCCCTCAGTATGTCAATCCTCATATATCTCCTTTTCCTCCGTGTAGACGCGCTTCATTTCAACCGCGTCCTCCGCCATCGTGCCCTGCGATTCGCAGATAATAATGGGCTCCATGCCGCGTTTGATAAGCTGCCGCGCGAGCGGCACAAAGTCCGGCCCGAAGCCTTCGTCCGCGAACGTACGGTGCATCTTCTCACCCGCCGCGGTGTACTGGATATGCGAGAAGTGGATGTGGAAGCGCTTCGCCCTCTGCTTTCCCAGCCCTGCCTCGAGCTTGTCCAGTATGTCCGCATAGTCCTGTTCCGTATTGACCGCGCCTTTGCCGCGCGCATGCAGATGCCCGAAATCCAACGCGGGTATCAGGCGGTCATCGAGGCCACACAGTTCAATCGTCTCCTCAAGGCTGCCGATCTGTTTTGGCCTGCCCATCGTTTCCGGACATAGCGCCACGTCATCGATCAGGCTGCCCAGTTCCTCTATCGCGACCAGCAGAGCCGCCTTCACGCGCGCAAACGCTTCGCCGTATTCCAGCTTTCCCGGAGAACCGGGATGAAATACCACGCGCTTTGCACCCATCCAGCGCGCCGCCCGTGCGGACTGCATCAGATACCGGATGTTGGCTGCCGCCTTAACCAAATCTTCCGTCGCGAAATTGATGTAGTACGGCGCGTGCACGCTTAGCGCAACGCTGTGCAGCGCCGCCGCAGTGCCGATAGCCTCGGCAGTTTCCTGCGATAGCAGTACGCCGCGCCCGAACGAATATTCAAACGCATTGAGACCCATCTGTGTGATCCACGCGAACGCCTCTGTCGTGCGCTTATGTCCCTGCGCGTAGAAGCTGTCCGAATTGCCTGAAGGCCCGAAACGTATCATGCCAAACTCCCCTTGAGCTATCTTACCCAATAAGGAATATAAAGTCCAGTTTTTTCACCCGATCCATCATGATTATCGGAGGATATAGCGTGAAAACATCATTAACATATCCACCGTCGTAAAAAGGGCAGACTATCCCCTTGGTGTAAAAACGGAGTATTAAGCGGGAACCGCCTCCGGGATTTGAATTGTATCCGGGAGAACAAGGCCGTGAGCGACAAGAAGCTTTACTGCACGACAAAGCGATTTGTGTACTTCCTGTTCACGGCGTTCGGGCGGCATATCAATCTGGTTTAAATCCGTAGGGTTCCAAACTTCGCCGATTATGAGCATGTGAAAGACAGCGGTCAAAATCATTCTGGCTATAGCGATAATAGCACGCTTCTTACCCCGGCGTTTGGATATCCGCTCGTATTTGAGCCTATAGTATGGCGTGGCTTTGGATTTTACAGCAGCGTGGGCAATTTCGACCAAAGCAGGCTTGAGGTAAACACCAGCACGGGTAATCCGCACCGACTTTTTCTTTCCGGCAGACTCATTGTTGCCGGGCGCTAATCCCGCCCAACGGCAAAGGCGCTTGGAGGAATCGAATTGCGACATATCCGTGCCGATTTCCGAGAGAACGGTGATGGCGGAATCACGCCTGATTCCGGGGATAGTAGAAAGAAGATTGATGGCAGGTTCTAATGGTTTGGAGAGTTCAACGATTGCTTCATCCAGCTTTTGGATATGGCTCATCAAGTAGTCGTAATGCTCATTCACCATTTTGGCCCGTTCTCTTTGCGGGGCAGCCATCTGAAAGCCTTCAATAGATTCAACTACCTCTGTTGCTTTCTTTTTGAGTGAGCGTTGCAGCAAGGATGTCAGTGTTCAGAGTCAAAGGTGTCCGAATTTACGATGTAGTCCGTGATGGAGGTGGCGGATTTGCCAAACATATCGGTAACGACAGCATCAAGGGCTACATTGCAGACGGTGAACACATTTTGATAGCGGTTTTTCTCGCCGGACTTGCAGGAAACCAGCTTGAAACGATACCACGTGTACTCCCGCAGGATGCGGACATCTTTGCCGGGGATAAAGCTGCCAAGAACAAGCCCGATTCGGAACAGGTCGCCAATCCACTTGGAATCTTTGGCATCGTCCTTGTTTCCTTTGATGGCCTTGACCCACTTGGGGTTTGCGATAGTGACTTTGATGGAATCCTCCAAAAGGTTGTACAAGCCGGGGGCTTGCCCCGTTTTCATCACTATTTGTGCCACCGGTAATGGCGGCGGAATGGAGTTTTTTATGTCAGTTCCCGGCGTTCCTTGCCAGCTCCGCAGCGAGCTTTGCGATTGCCTTGCTTTCGATGCGCGATAC
>CAZLRM010000280.1:0-2418 GCA_964561895.1 uncultured Christensenellaceae bacterium
CCGTGATAAAATTACTGAGCTGAATGGTGTCCGGCAGACTCAGGTTCATCTCCGCCGCGGCTTGGCTGGTCTTCAGTGAATTCAGCAATATCAGTACCAATGGAGTAAGCAGAATAATGGACAATATCCACGCAACAATGTTGACTCCGACAGTTCTAAGCGTCTTTTTAGCTGCCATTATTCTTCCACCTCATTTTTATTCATCGCCCTGATCAGAAAATACCCCACAATTACCATGAAAACAAACATGATGGAAGACAGCGTGGTCCCCATGGCGAATCTGCCGTAACCAAACTCCTTGTATATTCCGGTATACAGTACTTCCGTTGCATAGCCCGGCCCTCCGTTCGTAAGCGCATATACGGTATCAAAAACCCTGAGGCCGTAAATCACGTTTAATACCGTTGTCACTGTGATGGTTGGCATCAGCATCGGAAGTGTAATGGATCTGAACTTCTGCCATGCTCCCGCCCCGTCCAGATCCGCAGCCTCATAATAAGCAGGGGATATGGACATGATACCCGCGATGAATATCGTCATGATATATCCCATGCCCTTCCAGACATCCACCGCCATTACAGACCAAAACGCAATCTTAGGATCCGTCAGCCATTGCGGCCCTTTAATGCCAAAGAGGCTTAAAAAACCATTCAGCAGGCCGTCGGCAGGGTTGAGGATCGACTTAAATATCAGCCCGACGATGATTGCGGATAATACAGCGGGGATATACATGACAGCCCGGTGAAAGTTTAGCATCCTGACCTTTTTCGTCAGCAGCACCGCCAATGCGAGGCCAATCACGTTTTTTGCAATTGTCGTTACAAATGTGAAAAGCAGCGTGTTCCAGAGGTACCCGGTATACTTTGAATCGGAAAAAGCTCTGATATAGTTATCGAACATGTGGTCAAAGCCCAGAAAGTTAACCTGATCCTTATACTGTGACCAGTCTGTAAACGAATACCCGATGCCGAATATACTCGGTAAAAGATATAAAGCTCCATATAAGAGCAGCGCTCCTGCCAAGAAATATGCGGGATAGATTTTTTTTAATTTCATTTTGTTCTCCTGAATCCGCAGCTTCTAAAGCTGTCACCTAATCCGCTCATTCAGAGCTCATTTTTGTAAAGCGAATATTGATGCCATAATTAAATTATATAGAAACATATTTTTTTATGGAATGTATTTTACATTTATAAAGCATGTATATTTTAAACCCGAGCCTAGAAAATCACCACACACAAACCGGGTTACCTGTTTCATATACCATGTTTTTCCCGCAGACGGCAAAACGCCAAACAGCCTTTTTATGTGTCTGCCCCGAGCGCCCGATAAAAAGAACAAGGGGCAGGCAAGATTGCCCGCCCCTTTGGACATTTTGTTATTTCCATGCCGGGTCGCTTGCAGCCGCCGCTTGGTCGGCTCTGCTGGTATCAATGTTGGCAAGCATCGCTGCCGCGTCTTCCGACCCCTGGATGACGCTGACGATTTCTTTGCCGATGTCCATCCACTGCGGATCGACGTATTTGGCGGCCGCCTGAAGAACAGTACCCTGAGTGGTATAGGTGTCGTAGAACTCTTTCACCGTACCCGCATATTTGGATTGCACTCCGCTGTAAGGCAGCGTCATGAACTTGGGTACATTGTCGATCATGTACTGCAGGTTCTCTGTCTTCGCGAGGAAAGTGAGATACTGCTTAGCTGCGTCCGCATTCTTGGAATTCGAGTAGATAAACCTTGTCGGGCCTTTGGGATTAACATTAAGCAGTTGATTGTCGGCGACGGGAATTAAGAAGTATCCGATATCATCCGCTTTAAGGCCCTGATTCAGATCCGCCACCTGCTGCGGCAATCCCTGGTTGGCTATTGTCATCGCATACTCGCCCGAAGCGATTTTCGCCGGCTGATCGGCATACGCGTCCGCCATATAGTTATCGCC
This sequence comes from uncultured Christensenellaceae bacterium, assembly GCA_964561895.1. Classification (GTDB taxonomy): domain Bacteria; phylum Bacillota; class Clostridia; order Christensenellales; family SZUA-584; genus JAEWCC01. The sequence goes on from CAZLRM010000280.1 coordinate 1,937, forward strand.
CCAGTATCCCTTGTCAACCATCTCTTTGATCTGGTCAATCGCGGTCTTCATCACCGCGCTGTCCGCGCACTTGGTCTCATTGTTATTAAGCTTTTCGATAAGGCCGGGTTCTGTTTTTTCGAATTGTCCGCCCATTTCGCAGAACCACAGCACATGGTGCCATCCATCCGATACAGGCTGGTATATGGGTGTGACGCCGCTCGCCTTGATCGCTTTGCAGACTTCCATGAACTCCGCCCATGTCTTGGGGGCCGACAGCTTGAGATCACTGAATATCTTCTTATTATAAGCGATTCCCCAGACCTGGGACGTATCTTGTATGGGCTGCCCATAAAGCTTTCCGTTTACAGAAGCCTCAGCCGCCGATACCGCATCCAAAGTGCCCGCCCATGCTTCACCGGAAAGATCAATTGCATTTTTTTCAACGTTCAGCGTTGATACAACCTCGACCTTACCGTCCTGTGAACAGAAAATATCGGTGC
>CAZLRM010000281.1:0-2414 GCA_964561895.1 uncultured Christensenellaceae bacterium
CAATTCAGTTTGCACCTTGACAAGACAGGATACATAATATATAAATACATATGTATCCTTGTTCATATGTTCATATCTACTTTAGGGTTTGTATGGGCATTGTAGTACAAAAACCGTTCGGAGGGAATATGAAATATCAAGCAAAGACCAAATACGAGTTCTGCCCGTGCGGTTGCGGGCAGGTATTGCTGCCAAGCCAGATGCGCCACACCGATCCCGTTTCGACGCACGATGAGTATGCCGAGGCTTGCAGCCATTGTGCCCACAAAGAAGAACAAGGCGCGTCTGATAAAAAGAAGCTGACCCGCATCGGTATCGGCGCATGCTTATACGCCGCAGCGATGATCTTTGTTTTGAGCGGAATACGGGAACCGGTTTTATACCTTGCCGCCTACTTGGTTATCGGCGGCGACGTGCTGCTGCGCGCGGGCAGAAATATCGCGCACGGCCGGGTGTTTGATGAAAACCTGCTCATGAGCATCGCCACTATCGGCGCTTTTGCAATACGCGAGTACCCGGAGGCAGTTGCCGTGATGCTGTTTTACCAGGTGGGTGAGCTGTTTCAGGATTACGCGGTAGGCCAATCGCGAAGGAGCATCACGAAGCTTATGGATATACGCCCGGACTACGCGAACCTGCTCAAAGACGGTCGGGAGCAGAAGATGTCCCCCGTGCAGGTTTTAGTCGGCGATGTAATTGTTGTGAAGCCGGGAGAGCGCGTGCCCCTCGACGGCGTGGTGCAAAAGGGCAGTTCTTTTGCCGATACCTCCGCGCTGACGGGCGAATCCGTGCCGCGCGTAATCAAGGCGGGCGACCCCATCTATTCGGGCTATATTAACCAAAGCGGCGTCATTGAGGTGTGCGTGGAAAAGGTGTTTGCGCAAAGCACGATTTCCAAGATACTGGAGCTGGTGCAAAACGCGTCGGAGAAAAAAGCGCCCACCGAAAAGTTCATCAGCCGGTTTGCGCGTTACTACACTCCCGTTGTCGCTGCGGTTGCGGTTTTGATCGCCGCGGTTCCGCCTGTTATGATACCCGGCGCGGAATTCTCCGTCTGGCTCTACCGTGCGCTCGTGTTTCTCGTCGTCTCGTGCCCGTGTGCGCTGGTCATATCGATACCCCTGAGTTTTTTCGGAGGCATCGGCGCAGCTTCGCGCAGCGGCGTGCTCGTCAAAGGAGGCAACTATCTTGAAGCGCTCCGCGCGGCGGATACCTTCGTATTCGACAAGACGGGTACGCTGACCGAGGGTGTGTTCAAGGTTTCAAATATAAAGACGTACGGCCCGCTTTCTTCGTATGAAGTATTATCTTTAGCCGCGCATATCGAATACAATTCCTCCCACCCCATCGCCAAATCCATTGCGGAGGCGTACGCCGCCTCGGGCAAAGCGCCGGATCCATCCGCTGTAACGGACTATGAAGAAATCCCGGGACGCGGCATTAAAGCCGCCGTTCTGGGACAGCGCGTAATTGCGGGCAGCCGCAGACTTATGGAGGAATCCGGCATTCGCATACCGGAAGACAGATTGATCGGTACTGTGGTATATGTCGCGGCAGATCACATTCTGATGGGCGCGCTGTCAATATCCGACAGAATCAGGCCCGATGCCAAAGAAGCCGTCGCCGCGCTCAAAGCTGCGGGTATCAAAAAGACCGTGATGCTGACGGGCGACCGGAAGGACGCCGCCCAAGGCGTTGCAGATGAACTTGGCATCGACGCGTTTTACGCCGAGCTTTTGCCGCAGGACAAGGTGACGCGTATGGAGGAGCTGGTTACCGCGGGAAACAAGGCCGCGTTCGTGGGCGACGGCATCAACGACGCGCCCGTGCTGGCGCGCGCCGACATCGGCATCGCGATGGGCGGACTCGGTTCCGACGCGGCGATTGAAGCTGCGGATGTGGTCATCATGAACGATAAACTCTCTCGCCTCGCTCCGGCGATCCATATCGCGCGCAGAACGCGGCGTACCGTATGGCAGAACATTGCGCTTGCAATGGCGGTTAAGGCTGTCGTACTCGCGCTTGGCGCGGGCGGCATCGCCACCATGTGGGAGGCGGTGTTTGCGGATGTGGGCGTCGCGCTGCTCTCGGTTCTCAACGCGCTGCGCATGGTTCGGCGCGGCAGCATAAGCCAAACATGAAGCTTTCGGCAGGCGCGAGTACACCGCTGCCCGTGTCCCGCAAGTCTTCGCCCTGCCTAATGCACCGCGGTAAAAATGGCCGTTCTCAGCCGTTTGAATTTTCCCGTTTCATCAACCGGCGTTTCCCTTTACCTGTGCGTGAGACGCATCCGTCTGATAGCCCGATACGTTATCCGCATTCACGGTTTCGGTGGTCAGTTCCACGTATTGCGGTGCCGCAAACGCGCTGTTCTTAATCATTTCATCCGCATAATAAACGGCCTGCTTCGCGGT